>JBILKT010000221.1:0-2576 GCA_044376545.1 Alphaproteobacteria bacterium | reverse complement strand
TGTCCCGAAACTAACGCATGAGTTTAAAACCGATCTTTTTGGCTGCAAAATCACCCCAAAATAGGGAAAATACCCCAGTATATCCCGCTATTTTGGTGCGATTTTTCGCAAAAAAATCTCAATTTCCTCCTCATGCATTAGTTTCGGGACAGGCTCTGAAGAACACTGTAGCATTGCGAGTTCCGCAATATGCTTGGCGTTTAGCCCTGCTTCATCATATTGTGCGATGGGGGTATTGTGTTCTTGGAAAACATCGGGCAAATGCAGCGTGCGGACTTTTAGTGTGCCGCTATCTAATAACCCGTTATCACTCAAATACCCCAAAACATGGCTGCCAAAGCCACCAATTGCGCCTTCTTCCACGGTTAAGAGCACCTCATGATGCAAGGCCAGTTGGGTAATTAGGTCACCATCAAGGGGTTTGGCAAAGCGGGCATCGGCAACGGTGGTGCTGAATCCTTGCGCGGTAAGAATATCTGCAGCTTTCAAGCATTCTGCCAAGCGTGTGCCAAGGCTCAAAATCGCAACGGTGCTGCCTTCGCGCACAATACGTCCTTTGCCAATCGGCAGGGGGGTGAGAAGTGACGGAATGCTTACCCCCACGCCTTCTCCACGAGGATAGCGAAAGGCGCTGGGGCGGTCGTCAATGCTGGCGGCTGTCGCAACCATGAGGGCAAGCTCTGCCTCATCACTCGGTGCCATCACCACAAAATTGGGGAGGGAGGCGAGGTAGGTTATATCAAAACTGCCTGCGTGGGTTGCGCCATCTGCACCCACCAGCCCTGCACGGTCAATGGCAAAACGCACAGGGAGCGATTGGATTGCCACATCATGCACCACTTGATCATAAGCCCGTTGCAAAAAGGTGGAATAAATGGCGCAAAAGGGCTTTATGCCTTCGGTTGCCAGCCCTGCGGCGAATGTCACGCCGTGTTGCTCAGCGATCCCCACATCAAAACAGCGCGTGGGGAATTGTGCGGCGAATTTATCTAAGCCCGTGCCAGACGGCATAGCGGCAGTAATCGCCACGATTTTATCGTCTTGTTCCGCCATGTGAATGAGGCTGTTCGCGAACACGTTGGTATAACTCGGCGCAACACTGGCGGCTTTGCTCTGTGTGCCCGTAATAACATCAAATTTTGTCACGCCGTGATATTTATCGGCAGCGGCTTCAGCGGGGGCATAGCCGCGCCCTTTTTGCGTAATCGCGTGAATTAGTACAGGGCCTGTGGTGGTGCTATCCCGCACGTTCTCCAGAATATGCACCAGCGATGCAAGATTATGCCCGTCAACGGGGCCAATATAATAAAAGCCCAGTTCTTCAAAGAGTGTACCGCCCGTGACCATGCCACGGGTATATTCTTCCATGCGGCGGGCGGCTTTATAGGCACGGCGCGAAATGCGGCGGGTGAAATCGCCAATTCGATGCCTGAGCGAGCGATAAGACTTAGACGAGACCAATTTTACAAGGTAATTACTCATCGCCCCCACAGGCGGCGCAATCGACATATCGTTATCATTGAGAATAACAATAAGCTTTTGCCCTAATGCCCCTGCATTGTTGAGGGCTTCATAGGCCATCCCTGCGCTCATCGCGCCATCGCCAATCACCGCGATAACATGGCGTTGGGGCTCATTTTTCAATTGACTCGCAACGACCATGCCTAGGCCTGCCGAGATGCTGGTGGAGCTATGCGCCGCGCCAAACGGGTCGTAATCGCTCTCATCGCGCTTGGTAAAGCCTGATAGACCGTTGGGTTGACGAAGGGTGCGAATTTTATCGCGCCGCCCTGTGAGGATTTTATGGGGATACGCCTGATGCCCCACATCCCAAATCAAGCGGTCTTCGGGGGTGTTAAAGACATAATGGAGCGCAACGGTCAATTCAATCACCCCTAAGCCTGCGCCCAAATGTCCGCCCGTTTTGGATACCGCACTAATGGTTTCACGGCGCAACTCTTCAGCCACTTGGGGGAGCTGCTCTTTTGCTAGCTCTCGCAAATACTGAGGCAACGGAAGGGTGTCAAGCAGAGGTGTTGTGGGGTTGGGCATGGCAACGCGCTATCAGGAATGGGGTGGTTCTTGAAACTACCACAAAACAACAGGGCGTAAAGGGGATAACGTTACTCTATCAATAAAAGGCAATAAAAGCCTACTAGGCGGCCGTCGTCTCGCCGCGCAACAAACCATCGAGCTTGCCTTGACGTTCCAGCGCATATAAATCATCACAGCCGCCCACATGAAAACTTCCGATGAAAATTTGTGGTACAGTGGTGCGCCCCCCTGATTTGGCAATCATTTCTGAACGTTGTGTAGGGTCTTTCTCGATATCTACCTCAACAGGAAAAATGCCTTTTTGAGCAAGGAGCTGTTTTGCGCGTACACAATAAGGGCAAACTTGTTTAGAGTAGAGGATAACGGGAACCATAATAAAACCTTTTGAATGC
This sequence comes from Alphaproteobacteria bacterium, assembly GCA_044376545.1. Classification (GTDB taxonomy): domain Bacteria; phylum Pseudomonadota; class Alphaproteobacteria; order JAJTHO01; family CANGXP01; genus CANGXP01. The sequence goes on along the minus strand of JBILKT010000221.1, from coordinate 129 downwards.
TGCGCTGCAATAAACATATATCATAATTCTGTCATAATTCAAAGGGTGGTTGAAAATATTTCTGTAACTCCCTAGGGCGTGTCATCAATTGAGTAGGATAATAGTAGCAGCCATATAAACGGATGAGTT
>JBILKT010000220.1:0-2606 GCA_044376545.1 Alphaproteobacteria bacterium | reverse complement strand
TTTCTGTCTTCACTGCTCATAAGAATAAGGAAGTTATATTCCGAATAAATGGATTGTTTTCAAATTAATATATATATATATATATATATATTTGTCAAGTGTTTATTTATTTCTTGCGCGAAGGGCCTGCCACATCAAAGCTATTTAATTATATCAATCCGCTTAGTCATCCGAAGGATTTTTGGACCCCAGCCTGCGCTGGGGATTCGCTCAGGGTGATTGCTTACTCAAGGAGAATCCCCAGCCCCCGCCTTCGCGAGGATAAACTCCGGCTGGTCCATTTTTTCTTTGGGTTTCAAAGAGGATTGCTATCACACCAACATCTCCAGCACCGCTTGCTGCACAAGCACCTTGCCCGCCGTGCTATCAATCTCGGCTTGTGTGAACGGATAAAACACGGTGTTGGTCTCGTCTTTCAACGCAATTTCAATAATATCGCCTGCGCCAAAATTATGTAGGGCATGGATGTGCCCCACCACGTGCCCCATTTCATTTGCCACCTCTAACCCGATGAGTTCTGCATGATAAAACACATCCTCTTCCAGCGGGGGCATGGCACTTTTGGGGATGTAGAGTTCTGTGCCTTGCAAGGCTTCTGCCTTGGTGCGGGTATCCACGCTGTCGAATCGCCCGACAAGGCTTTTGCCGACGGTGTGCAGGTTTTTTAAGTGTCCGAGTGGCTGTTGTGCGGCGGTGTATAATATGCCGTAACGCGCAATGTCTTCGGGATTACTGAGGTAGCTTTGTAGTTTGACATCACCTTTAAGCCCGTGGGGGGTGGTGATGCGCCCGATACAGATGTAGGGATCGGGGGGTTGGTTTGCCATAGGGGGATACTTTCTTGTAGTCTATACCGCTCGCACCTCAAGATTTGCAAAAAATCTTGCGAGCGGTAAAGCCCGCGCGGCGCTTGAGCGAAACGTTGCACATTCTTCATGTCCAACAGATATATAGAAAGACGCTTAAGCCTGCACCAATAGGGTATGTTTGTTTACCAGACCCCGCCATAAAGACGGGGTGACGATTTTTTTATCATCATTACGCCTGTACCACTACCGATTTTTATAGGGATATACCGCTCGCATCTCAAGATTACCAAATAAATCTTGCGAGCGGTAAAGCCCGCGCGGCGCTTGAGCGAAACGTTGCACATTCTTCATGTGCAAAAGGTATACTATGCGTGTAACTATCTAGCTACAGTCATCTTCTGATCCTCAAGGGACGAGGGAGTTACATTATCGATTATGCTCTACTAGGCTTTACATCGCCTGCAACAGCCGCAACGCTTTTTGATGCAGCGTGCCGCTGCTGGCCGCCACAAGGCTGCCATCCCAGTCTTGTTTTAAGGGGTTACCCAACCAGTCACTCACCACCCCCCCTGCCCCCTCGATGATAGGAATCAGGGCGACAACATCATGTAATTTCAAGTTCGCTTCGATTACCAAATCAACCGTTCCCATGGCAAGCAAGCCATAGTTATAGCAATCGCCCCCGTAAATCGGAAAACGCACACGGTTCGCAATAAAGGTGAAAATATTATTCTGATCGGCGTTAAAATTATGGGGGCCTGTGCTGGCAAGAATGGCTTGCGACAGCTCTAAACAAGCAGACGTGCGCACAGACTTTTTATTAAGCAGCGTAATATTATCCTGCATGCCTATCCACAATTCATCCAAGATAGGCTGGTAGAGGACGCCTACCACAGGGATCCCTTTGTGCAGCACCCCAATCAACGTGCCAAAACTCGGCTTACCACTAATAAACGCTTTTGTACCATCAATGGGATCAATAACCCAGACAAACTCGGCTTCGGTATTCTCGCTGCCATATTCCTCCCCAATGATGCCGTGGGTAGGGAAGGTATCTATAATAATTTGGCGAATACGTTGCTCCGCCTTTTGATCCGCAATGGTCACAGGCGTTTCGTCTTCTTTGTCGTGCTGCATCAAGGGCTTACGGTAATAGCCGCTAATAATCTTCCCCCCTGCGCGGGCTGCTTTTTCCGCGCATTTCGCAATTTTCCCATAGAGGGCAGCGTCAATAGACATTATTTTGCAGGCGCTGGCAAGGGAGCAGGATTATCACTCAACGTACGCAAATACGCAATAATATTCGCCCGTTCTTGCGCTGTTTTAAAGCCTGCAAAGTTCATTTTTGTGCCCGCAATATAGCTTTTTGGCTGGTAGAGGAAATGGTTGAGTGAATCATAAGACCATGTACCACCCTTGGCTTTCAGCGCATCAGAATAGGCATAATCTGTGACGTGCGCTTTTTCGCGATTAACAATATCCCACAAATGCGGCCCCACTTTATTCGGCCCGCCTTTTTCAAAGCTATGACAGGTGAGGCATTTTTTATGGAGCACTTCGCCCGCCGCAACATCCGCCGTGGCAAGCAGTGCCTCAATAGGTTCAGGGCCTTTAGGGGTGTTGTCCGCAATCTCAACAGGCGCAGATTCCACCCATTTATAGGCGTGTTTTTTGTGTTCTTTATGATGCCCCTCAGAAAAAACCTGACGGCTGAGGATGCTTGTGCCCAAGGTGATAACGCCCGCAAGCAGCAATGCTCCAGCGATTTTGTTTCCTTCAAAGAAATTCATAACGGCA
>JBILKT010000219.1:0-2625 GCA_044376545.1 Alphaproteobacteria bacterium | reverse complement strand
ACCGAAACCCCCACAATAAAGATGAACGCAAGAATCGTTACCCCATAGGAAAGATTCTTGAGGCTCAGGGGCGTTTTAGGGTGAAATTCTTCGTGCGTACCAGTCATGCTTGCATGTCTATCGCACAAAATGTTTAAAAAAGCAACAAATGGGTGATGGGGGTCACAACTTTTGGGAGCGCGCATATTAGGGATTACGCGGAACGTTAGTCCTAAACGAGTGTCCTAAACAAGTAATGGGATTGTGAGATTTTTAGCAGACTGCAACAACAAAGCCGAAGGCCCGCTACCCTGAAGGCTTGCATCATTGCCAAACGTCAACCCTGTCTTTATGACGTATTTAATCAAACAAATCAAAAATAGACCGCACACGGCTTTTCTTGCCGTATTTGTGTTTGTGGTAGTCATCGTAATCATCATCATCCCGATAATGACGCGGGTGAGTGGGTTGCTGATAGTGTTGTTGCGGGCGCGTTTGTTGATAGGCAACATACTCTTGTCTATCTGCAACAACGGCAGATTGCACCGCATTCAACAGTTTTTCTAACTCGCCTTTGTCGAGCCAAACGCCGCCTGAAACGGGGCATCTGTCAATCTCAATCCCATCGCGAATAATTTGCTGCATGGGGGTTTGCCCATCAATAGGGCTTACAAGTAACGGCATTGTTTTCTCCAGATTGTTAAACTTTTTGGTGATACTAAACAGGCAATAATGACAAGAAGTTTGAGAAGATTGCAGCCACACAAGTCGGCACCCCGTTTTTATAACGGGGTCTGGAATATTGGGTTACCAGACCCCGTCATGCGACGGGGTGACGATTTTGTAATCATTATTACACACACCACCACCAACTCCTCAAGAAATGGGAGCGCGGAGAAAAAATACAAGTTAATGCAGAGAAACTTTTTTACGCGGTTTTTCTTGCGTCATAGCAAGCGTTGCACAGTGCTCTTGCAGCAGCTCAAACGCTTGTTTGTCAAAGCACAGCATGGCGTGGCTGGTGTCGCGCTGTTGGTAAAAGCGGATGCCGAGTTCAGAGAGTACTTGGCAAATATAGGTCACATCTTCCTGCGGCAGGGTGTGCATGTCCATTTTAAGGGTATGGGCACTGAGTGGCGCGGGTTTGTATTTGGCGATGAAATCAATATTGTGGGTGAGGGTTGACGGTTGCATTTGGGGGCACTCCTGTTAACTATTTCTTCATAATAAGTAATTTTATTACAAAAAACAACTGATTTTTCTTTCGAAATTACAAAAATCGCACGTAAAGATTATCAGAGAAATCTTGCGATCGGTAAGGCCTACGCGGCTTTTGAGCCAAAGTGTCGCAACTTCTTTCGTTGCGATGAATATAGACATCACAGCATAAACCTGCACCAACGCTTTGTAAAACCAGACCCCCGTTATAAAAACGGGGTGACGTTTGTATCGATGGAAGCCTTTCTAGACCCTGTTATAAAAACGGGGTGACGGGCTTTGTAACAGAGCGTCACCCCGTTTTTATAACGGGGTCTGGAAAGAAACGTATCCACTTGGTGCAGGTTTATGCTTTGGGCACCTCTAAAAACCCTTTTATCGGGATGAGTGGCTAGGAAAGACTTGCTGAGGAAACGTAAGCGTACATAAGGGTACGTGCGGCTTCCGAAGCGAGGAGGCAAAAAGCACTGCTTTTTGACCCGCAAGCCAATGAGCCTTGCCAAACACAAGCCCCAAAGGGCGAAGTGATTGGCTTAGGCGGAATTGACTTGACAACGCCAATCGCCCTAGAAAAGAGGTTTTTAGAACTGCCCCTGTGATGTCTATATATATTAGTATAGATTAAAAAAGTATGAGTATCGCCGCATAAAAAATCGATATGGTTCCACAAAACATCATTGTGTGTTGGGTTTTAGGCATAAAAACTAGTACCCCGTCCATGAAAACACTCCGTTAATTCATGGACAGGGTACTAGCAAAAAACCCCGCCATTACGGGCGGGGCTTTCAATACTTTAATGACCGTCAGATCAAGAAGTGTTTAGTTTACAGCGTCTTTCAGGCCTTTGCCAGCGCGGAATTTAGGCTGGGTGCTTGCCGCGATGTCGATTTTTGCGCCTGTGCGGGGGTTGCGACCTTCGCTTGCAGCGCGTTTTGTCACAAGAAATGTGCCAAAGCCAACGAGGCGAACATCATCGCCTTTTTTCAAGGTGGCAGTGATTGTGTCGAATACAGCATCAATAGCACGGCTAGAATCAGCTTTGGTAAGACCTGTTTGCTCGGCAACAGCGTTAATTAAATCATTTTTGTTAGACATGAGAAGCCTTTCTATAAGGATTGCTATAAGGGTTGATTTACAAGGGTTATAGAAGGGTCCCCCTTGCGTAGGGGCAGTAAACCTCAATTTATGTGTTCGTCAATCTGAAAAAGCAGGGTTTCCCTATGTTTTTCTAGCTGTCATGGCGAAAGTGTAGGAAAAATGCATCACTTTTTGCGCTACGCAGAGGGCGTCTTTCTTGCGGCAGCATGCCTGTTGCACAGGAAGCAGGTGCAACGTTTCGCTGGGGCGCCCCGTGGGCTATACCGATCGCAAGATTTTTTTGGTAATTTTGTGGTGCGAGCGGTATATATGCAGCATGCTCAAAAAAAT
>JBILKT010000218.1:0-2651 GCA_044376545.1 Alphaproteobacteria bacterium | reverse complement strand
TTTGGAGTGATTTTGCAGCCAAAAAGATCAATTTTAAACTTGTGCGTTAGTTTCGGGACAAGCTCTAAGTGCAAACGATAATCGTGCACCTGCTCTGAAAATGGCTGCCTAGTCAGTCTTTTCAAAGCGCGGTCGGGGGGGGGGCTCCGGGCAACAGAATGCCCCCATTTTTTATTCCCCCTATATCATTTTTGCTTCCAAATGCAAAGCCTCTCCGTGACACCCTAATTGACAAATAATTGGATCTCCTATACTCTTAAAAATATGATCTTAAAGGAGTTAAGATTATTTTTGTAATTTAAGGAGACATTCACTATGAAAAATCTTTTTCTTGCCACCACCATCATCGCAACACTCGTTGCCTATTCTCCTGCACACGCAGAAAGCGGTGAAATTAAGAATATTCGAGAAGAGTACAGAAACGAAATTCAACAAGACAGACAGGAAGCATCCGATCATAAGAGTTTTGTTGAAGAACGCAAAGCAGACAGAACAAATTTTAACGGCGATAAAAGAAAAATACACAAAGGTAACATTGCTGACCGGAGAGCGGAACGCAAACAAAAACGCGAATCAAGAAGAATTGATAATTCTGGTCAATAGATGTAACTACCCAGCCCCCCTATAATGACACAAAACACTGATTTTGAATGATTTTATTTTTTGCCTGAGTGCTATTTTCCAGTTTTTGAGGTCAAAAACAGCGTTTTTGTCCCTGATTTGGTAAAATGCCAAAAATAAAATCATTGAAAATCAATGTATTGCAAACTTTATAGGGGGCTGGGTAGTTACCAATAGATAGATATATCGCTCGCATCTGAAGATCTGCAAATAAATCTTGCGAGCGGTAAAGCCCGCGCGGCGCCCCAGCGAAACGTTGCGCATTCTTCATGTGCAACAGGTATACTGTTGTCATCGCATTTCTGTGACAATTTCTCAACATATCAGTTGTTCATGCTTGCGTTTGGTTATAACATATCCAAACAGGGTGTATATCCGTGCACGTTTTGTTAATTTCTCATCGGCTATAGTGAGCATATGACTGAAGAATTTCTCCATTACGATAAACTTGTTGAAGCGGCTTTGCGCGGTGTGGTGCGTTCTGCATTGCAATCTGTTGAGCGGCACGGTCTTAATGGTGCGCATCATTTCTACATCACGTTCCAAGTGGGGCACCCCGATGTGGTGATGCCCCCTTATTTGCGCCAGAAATACACAACCAAAACGGCAGATTCCTCCAGCGATGACTATGACAAAGGGGAAATGACCATCGTTTTGCAGTACCAGTTCAATAATCTTAAAGTCACCGAGGATAAATTCCATGTGTCGTTAAGTTTTAATAATGTGGAAGAACACCTCACCATTCCGTTCGCGGCAATCACAGGTTTTGCCGATCCTTCTGTAAAATTCGGGCTGCAATTTCACGGCGATGCGCTCTATGAAGAAGAGGAATTTGATGCAGATGACCTTGCTGAGCAGTTGCGGGGGAAATTGCTTGAGCACCGCGATAGACATAACGAAAAAAACGATACACCCGCCGCCCCCCTCAAAGGAAAAAAATCTACGGATAAAACGGCAGGCAACAGCAATGTTGTGTCGTTGGATACCTTTCGGAAGAAATAGGGCGTGACAATACCGTCACCGCTTCCAAAAATCGCCCTCCTTGCAGGCGGCGGCGCACTCCCTGCCCAGTTGCTCCAAGCGTGGCAGACGGCGAACAAACCGCACTGCATCATTGCCTTCAAAGACCAAACCCCGCCTGAATTACTAGAAAATACGCCGCACGATTGGTCGCGGCTTGGGGCGGTGGGGCGCACGATTCGCCTGCTGAAAGCACGGGACGTAGAAGAGGTGGTGCTGGCAGGCTATATGCGTAAGCCGAAGCTTTGGCAACTCTTCCCTGATGTCACCGCGCTGAAAATTCTCTGGAAAATCAAGTTTTCCCTCAAAGGCGATGATAAAATTTTAAAAGCGGTGATGGCAGAGCTGGAAAAGCACGGGATTACCGTGCGCGGCGCACACGAGTTGCTGGCAGATGTGCTGTTGCCGCAAGGGAGTCTCACCATACACCAGCCCAACCCTCAGGCGTTACAGGATATGACGTTAGGGCTTGCCGCCGCCAAACAGCATGGCGCACACGATTTAGGGCAAGCCGTATTGGTGGAAAACGGGCAGGTGCTCGGCTATGAAGATGCGGCAGGCACGGACGCGCTGATTGCCCGCTTTGCCGCGCACACCCGCCAAAGCCGCACCGCCATTTTGGTAAAGGCGTGTAAGCCCCAGCAAGACACCCGCGCTGATCTCCCCACCATCGGCAAGCGCACGGTGGAGCAAGCAATCGCCGCAGGCTTGCAAGGCATTGCAGGGGAGGCAGGCAAAACCCTGCTGCTGGAGCGTGACGAGGCAATTAGGTTAGCAGAGGAGGCGGGGGTGTTTGTGTGGGGGATGGGGAACGAGTGATGGGTTTATTTGATTCTATACGAAACCTATTACGTGTTACTCGATACACCCGCCCTAAAATAAATGTAACTACCCAGCCCCCTATAAAATTTGCAATACATTGATTTTCAATGATTTTATTTTTGGCATTTTACCAAATCAGGGACAAAAACGCTGTTTTTGACCTCAAAAACTGGAAAATAGCACTCAGG
>JBILKT010000217.1:0-2669 GCA_044376545.1 Alphaproteobacteria bacterium | reverse complement strand
AAATAGGGAAAATACTCCCGTATACCCCGCTATTTTGGAGTGATTTTTCGCGCAAAAATCTCAACTTTCTCCTTGTACGTTAGTTTCGGGACAAGCTCTAAAACAGGGTCGCCATCGAACATGTTAACCGAAGAATTAAGGTGTTCAGAATCTTCAGTGGAACCTATAGAAATCGTCGCTCACGCTTCTCACTACTGTCGCGTACACTGTCGCGTACATAGATTAAGACTACATTACGATGGCGTGCACCCTTAATACGGGTTCCATTTACAACCGCCCTATAAAGCATCTACCCCCGATTCCCCCGTCCGCACGCGAATAACCTGCTCTACAGGCGTCACAAAAATTTTCCCATCGCCAATACGTCCTGTGTTCGCAGCCGTGCAAATCGCTTTAATCGCGCTCTCCACTTGTTCTGCTGCCAAAACAATTTCGATTTTTATCTTCGGCAAAAAATCCACCACATATTCTGCGCCACGATACAATTCTGTATGCCCCTTTTGCCGCCCGAACCCCTTCGCTTCAATGACGGTTAAACCCGTTACGCCCACATCCTGCAGTGCATCTTTCACATCATCTAATTTATAGGGCTTAATCACCGCTTCGATTTTCTTCATCATTAGACAGTACTTTCGTTTCGATATACTTGCGCTGTTTTGGTATGTTCTGTAAAGGTAACTCCCTAGCTACTCTTCAACGCACGAGGCACGAGGCACTAGGGACAAGGAAAAGAAAGAGTATCAAAATAGTCCCTTCTTTTTTCTCGTGCCTAGCCCCTAATGCCTCGTGCCTTGAGGATCAGAAGATGACCGTAGCTAGGGAGTTACCTGTAAAGGTTCATCATGGATACAGAAAATTTGCAACCAGAAACGCTGTTCGTGCATGAAGGACGAACACCACAAGACTATGCGGGCATTGTGAACCCGCCGCTGTTTCGCGCGTCAACAGTGCTATTTCCTTCTGTTGCTGCCATGCAGCAAGCTGAAAAAAACTGGCACGCCGTGCCCTATTATGGCAGGCATGGCACGCCGTCCACGTTTGCCTTCGAACAGTCTATGGCGGATTTAGAAGGCGGATATCGCGCTATTGCGGTGAGCAGTGGCACAGCAGCACTCACCACCGCGATTGCCGCCTTTGTGAAAGCAGGCGATCACATTCTCGCAACCGATGGTGCATATGCCCCAACACGCAAATTTTGCGAACATTTTTTGCAGCGCTTTGGTGTGGAGACAACCTACTATCCGCCCGCGTCGCCCATAAAGGACGTTGCCGCCCTCCTTCGCCCGAACACGAAAGTGTTGTTCTTGGAAAGCCCCAGCTCCCTCACAATGGAAATGCAAGATGTGCCTGCACTTTGCACCCTTGCCAAGCAACATAAAATTACCCCTATTTTAGATAATACATGGGCAACACCGCTTCACTGCAAAGCGTTTGTGCTGGGGGTTGATGTATCGGTACATTCTGCAACCAAATATATTTTGGGGCACTCCGATGCCATGTTAGGCGTGATTACCACCACCGAAGATACCTATATGCGTGTTAAACAAACCGCCGCTTTGTTTGGGCATCATGCAGCCCCTGAAGAAATTTATCTTGCCCAGCGCGGACTCCGCACCCTGCCTGTGCGCCTGAAACAACAAGCAGAAACAGCGCTTACCTTAATGACATGGCTCTCCCAACGGGCAGAAGTGGCACAAATTCTCTCTCCCATGTGGCAACAAGATGCAGGGTTTTCACTCTGGCAACGCGATTGCTCAGGGGGCGCAGGCCTGTTTTCCTTTGCGCTACAGCCACAGTATACCGTGCAGCACTGCCATGCCTTTATTGATGCGCTCCAGCTTTTTGGTATCGGCTTTAGTTGGGGCGGCTATGAAAGCCTCGCACTGCCTGTGAATTTACAGGGGATTCGTGCTCATACCGCCTATCCCCCCAACCAACGGATTCGCCTGAGCATGGGCTTAGAAAATGCTGTTGACTTGCAACATGATTTAGAAAAAGGCTTCGCCGCGCTGCATGCCCTATCCTGAACCCGTTATCCGTGATCTTTTAGAAAAAATCACCTTCACAGCGGATGGCCTCGTGTGCGCCATCGCCCAAGACGTTGAAACAAAAGATGTTCTCATGCAAGCATGGATGAATGCGGACAGCATCAAAGAAACCCTAACCACAGGACAGGTGTGTTATTGGTCGCGCTCTCGCCAAAAACTCTGGCGCAAGGGAGAAACGTCAGGACAACATCAAGAGTTGAGAGAAATGCGCCTTGATTGTGACGGCGATTGTTTGCTGCTACTTGTGAAACAGCACGGCGTTGCGTGTCACACAGGACGGAAAAACTGCTTTTTTCATACCGCTAGCGAAACAGGATGGCGTGAAAATGCCCCTGTTATTATTCCGCCGACGACCTTATACCAATCCGCTTAGTCATCCGAAGGATTTCTGGACCCAGCCTCCCGCTGCGCAAGCACCTGCGCGGCGAGTCGCTGGGGATTCGTTCAGCACCCAGCCGAATCACCAGCGAACGCTGGTCCATTTTTCCTTTGGGTTTCAAAGATGATTAGTATTAGAGCTTGTCCCGAAACTAACGCATGAGGAGAAAATTGAGATTTTTGCGCGAAAAATCGCACCAAAATAGCGGGGTATACTGGAGTATTTTCCCTATTTTGGGGGTA
>JBILKT010000060.1:0-8782 GCA_044376545.1 Alphaproteobacteria bacterium | reverse complement strand
AGGATAAACTCCAGCTGGGGTCCATTTTTCTTTGGATTTCAAAGATGGTTGGTATAAATTGGGTTGACTACTGCAACACCACCTCAACACGGTCGCGAGGTACGCCGCCTGCATAGTCATAGCCTTTCCCCACAACCTTAATACGGGTTGCCACAATGCCTTGTGTTTGCAGGTATTCTTTAACAATCGTCGCACGTTTTTCTGCTAAATAGTCCGTTGCTTCTAATGAGCCGTTGGGGGTCCAATCTGCATAGCCACGTAATTCAATGGTGCGAGCGGTATCTTGCTTGAGGGTGTTCGCAATATCTTGCAGTTGTGCTTCCACACCTGCAGGCATCACAGAATGGAACGGCGTGAACGCCAGCGTTGCTGCCAATACATCAGAACGTTTTACAACGGGTGACTTTTCCAGTAAGGAGGCGGGCTTAGCCAACGGCTTTGCACTCTGCTTATGCTCTTTTTTAAGCGGCATTGCCACTTTATGTGGCTTTTCTGCTATGGGCTTTGGCGCAACCACTTTAACTTTTTCAGGTTTAGGTTTCGCTTTTACGGCAATTTTTGCAGGTTTAGCCACAGCTTTCTTCGGAGAAGCGTAGGTTTTTACAGGATCTTCTGTAACAACCAGTGCTGCAGGTTTCTCAGCAGGGGCTGCAACAGGCAGTGCCTTGGCTTTCTTTGCTTTTTTTACAGGATGTGCTGCGGATTTTTCAACAGGAATAGCCGCAGGAGGCAGGGCTGCAGGCGCAGGGGCTGCTTCTAATGGGCTTGTGCCATTTTGATCAATCGGGGGGACGGCAGACGGAGGCGATACCATCCCCGGAGCACGATGATTCATCGGTTCTTCTTCACGGGCACGGGGGCTGTTCGCAATCGCATCAACAGCAGCGGGCTGAGATGCGGCGGGTGTTGCGGTTGGTGTTGTTGCAGGAGCACCCACAGCAGGCGGCGGGGCTTGCTCGAGCATTTGCCACAGTTTATCTTCCTTGGGATCACGAATAGCAGGCTGTTGTTGTGTTGGCGCAGCTTTTACGGGTGTTGTTTCTGCCTTAACCGTGTTCAAGGTTGCAGACGGCATGAGTGAATCAGGGGTTGGCGCAGGGCCAGCAGGCAAGGGCTTGGGGGCTTCTTTAATGCCAAAAAGTTGGTCAAGGTTGGCAGGGGGCTGATCTGCCGCAAAGGCAGTGGATAGCGCAAGAGTACTTACCCCCACAAGAGCAAGAAGTTTTTTTGAAAAAGTTAACGCCCGAGACTGTTTTGGCATATAATTCCACCTAATATTTTTATGACTATACCTATTGCAACCTATTGCACAGGAAGAATGTGCAACGTTTCGCTCAAGCGAAAAAAGTGAGCCCTACACCTATAATTTCTTTTCAACGATAGAGAGAAAATCTTAAAAAATAATGAACTTATTTTTAAAACAGAATATTTTTTCAGCGACTCCTATAGACATCACACTATAAATCCGCACCAAAAATTGGACTCCAGCAATCCAGAAAGTTATTTCTTGGTGCGGGTTTACAGTGTGATGTCTGTAGTGTTTCCATGGAAGGGGTACTCAAAAAATACGATATGCTGTGCGGCATGTCTAAAAACCTCTTTTCTAGGGCGATTGGCAGCGCCAGAAAACATCCCTGCTTCTTCAGCGACAATGGGCATAATCCCCAGACATGCTCTCACGCCGCACAAACTTCCCCGCCTCATCAAACACCAGCACAACAGGTGTTGCTGTGAGGATTTCAACAGCCTGAATTTCTTCCTCATCAAGCTGCTCAATTTCTTTGATCAGCGCGCGAATACTGTTGCCGTGGGCAACTAACAACACTGTTTTATGCGCCCGCATCAGTGGTTTAAGAATAGTGTTGTAAAAGGGTGTCACCCGCGCAACAACATCTTTCAGGCTTTCGGTGGCAGGTAGTGCGAACGGAAACTCTGCAAAGCTCGGGTTGTTTTTGGGGTGGTGCTCGCTTGATTCAGGAAGCGGGGGGGGTGCAATATCATAACGCCGCCGCCAAATGTGCACTTGCTCTGCGCCGTATTTTTCCGCTGTTTCAGTTTTGTCCAGTCCCGTCAATCCCCCATAAAAACGCTCAATAATCTCAGGGCTTTCCGTAGACGGATACTGTTGTTCGATGCCTTGTTGTAATAACGCTGCCGTTTTGCGTGCTCTTTTCAACGGGGAAACAAACGCTGTATCCACCACATACCCTGCTTTTTTCAAGGCTTTGCCTGCATTCAAGGCTTCTGTTTCGCCTTGAGGGGTGAGTTCAACGTCCACCCAGCCTGTAAAGCGGTTTTCTAGATTCCATTGGCTTTGTCCATGACGCACAAGCAGCAGAGTACTCATTTTGTAAATTCCATTTTAATAAAAATCGTGTATAGTAAAGTGATGCGAATTACAATTTTTCTCATCATTCTTTGTATTTTCAGGAGTGTCGCCGTTGCGCAGACTTCTAGCGTGAATTCTGGGAATGGTCAACCACCGCTCGCTATTTTTGGTCAAAACAGCGTATTGAACGGCCTTGATCCTGCCTTGACCAGCGTTGCGGCATTTTTTTATGATGGCAAAACGTATACTGATACGCCCCGTTCTGCCGCTATAAATATTACCACCAATAAAGTTGATCGTATCCAGCAAACAACAGCATTTCCGTGGAACACAGTAGGGTTTTTACGCATTGAGGATAGTGCCGTGCAATACACCACCTGTACGGGCACAATGCTTGCGCCCCGTGTGGTGATTACCGCCGCACATTGCTTTAAAGACGGGCAACAGGGCGAATTTGTGCTCGCACGAAACCGAACAGAGACACCCTATCCCGCCGTGCCGATTCAGCGCGTGATGCTGTTGTCAGAGTATGAAAAACAAAGCTTTAATAACAATTTTGACTTAGCATTTGTTATTCTGGCACAATCGCCCGTACGCAATACCACAGGATTTGTGCCTGTGGGCGTGGTTGAGGACACACATTTTCAAGCAAGCCAAACACTCCCGTTGTTGTTGCTGGCGGCGGGCTATCCCACCCATCCTGAAACCAGCATAGAAGCAGGCAGTCTGATGCTTTCTGCCACCACCACCTATCGCAATTCGAGTTTGCCTGACAAATCAAATCAGTTTGAGCATAAAGCGTTCACCGAGGCAGGCACCTCAGGTGGCGCGATTTTCGCGCTTGATCCCGTCTACAACCAATTTGCGTTAGTCGGTGTGATCTCCAGCCAGCGCACGTGGCAAAATGGCGATGCATGGGCAGTGGGCATAAAAATCAACCCCTATGCACAGGCAAGGATTGCGGCGGTGGTGCGGCAGATAGCAACCCAATAATGCCCATAATACACTGCCCATAATACACTTGCCTTTCACCCCCGCCAATGTTCCCGCACAAACGGAATGGTGATGCTGTGTTTGTGTTGTAGGGCGGCAGCATCCAGCGTTGCAACACACGCATGCGCGGCGGCAAAGGAGCGTTCACTGCGGCTGACGATATACCGCAACACGTCATCTTGTACGTGCAGTTGCCGCTCTATAAAAAGTTTCGCGAGGATGGCATGTAATAAATCCGCATCGGGCAATCCCAATGTCGCAACCGGCAAAGCTTTGAGGCGAGAACGCAAGTCTGGCAAGGTGATATGCCATTCCTCTAGAGGCAAACGGCTCACCAGCAACAAAAATTTCCCAGATTCCTTGGCAATGTTATAGAGATGAAACAGTGCGGATTCATCCATATCTGCGCCGCAATCATCAACAATACAGCCTTTTGTATCCCCCTCCAGCCACTCGGCAACGTCCGTCACAGAAACATTTTCGGCTGTGTAATATCGCGCCCCTGTTTGCTGTTGCCACAGGGTCGCAAGATGGGTTTTGCCGCTGCCTTGTTCCCCGATTAACAGAAGAGCAGGAGCAGACCAATGGGGAAAGGCATCAATCCATCGCAACGCCGCTGCATTGCAGGGAGAAACAAGAAAATTCTCTCGCGTTACACTCGTGGTGAGAGGGAGAGAGAGGGTGAGTTGTTCGGACATTTCTACTGATAAAACGAACTATTCTTATACTGCTGCAGCATGAATCGGACCAAAACCCCCATCACTGCAGCAAATGGTACGGCAATTAGCACGCCCAAAAAGCCAAATAAACTGCCGCCTGCAAATAGCGCAAAAATCATCCAAACAGGATGAAGATTAATCCGACTCCCCACCAATTTAGGACCTAAAATATTCCCCTCAACAAACTGTCCAATACTGTAAATGCCAGCGATGATAGCAACGCGCTGCCATTCTTCCATGCCATATTGCGAGAAAGCAACACCGATGCTGGCAATACCGCCCGTAATCGTCCCAACATAGGGGATAAAGGAAATCAGACCACTCACCACGCCAATAACAAAGCCAAAATCGAGTCCCGCAACACTCAGCGCAATCGCGTAAAAGGCCCCCAATGACAACGATAATAACACCTGCCCGCGAATAAACCCTGCAATCGCAGCATCCATAAGCCCCAATTGTTCTTTGATCGTGTCATAATAATGACGTGGCCACCAGCTATCCACTACCTTGGTGAGATAAGGCCAGTCGCGCAGCAGATAGAACGTAACAACAGGGGTAAGCACCAACAGCGAAATGAGGCTAAACGCATGCAGACTACTTGCAATCAGCGTTTGTGCGAACTTGCCCACAAACGCAGCCAGACTGCCGATCTGTTCTTTCACAAGGGTAGGAATATCTTGCAAATTGCCAAATTCTCCACGCGCAACATGATCTTGAAATTGCTGGATAAGCGGCATGAGACGCGCTTGCAGCTTCACGCTATAGTCAGGAAGTTTTGCAAACAGCCCGCTTAACTGTGTTTGCAATAATGGGAAAACCATCAAAATAATGCCGACAAACAGCAATAACGCAAACAGCATCACGATGCTTGTGCCGAGCCAGCGGGGTAATTTTCGCGCTTCAAGCGCATTCACTAGGGGGTTCAGAAGATAGGCAAGAAACATTGCCGCGACAAACGGGGTCAGCACCGCTTGGAGATAGGAAAGCAGCACAAAAATGCCCGCAAGGACAATCACCCAAAACAACGCTCGACGAGAAGAAGGAAGCAACGCAAAAAATCCTATTGTTATACCGCTCGCACCTGAAGATTTGCACAAACACGTTGCGAGCGGTAAAGCCCGCGCGGCGCCCCAGCGAAACGTTGCACATTCTTCCTGTGCAACAGGTATACGAGTGTAAGCCTACCCCTATTGCACACTATTTCTTATTAAAAAACAAGGATAATCGCCGCGTAATTTGCTCATTTAGCTGGCGTAATACTTTCTCTCGAGCATCTTGCTCGGCTTTGAGAGACGCATATTCAGAATCTACAATCGTATAGCCACTTGTGCTTTTTTGCGTGTCTTCAAAGAGAGTTTTGCCTGTTTTGCTCTCTGTTAGAGAAAATGTTGCCGTAATAGAAAGTTTCCCGTACGCCGATGAGGCATCCTGCTGAATTCCCAAATAGCCAATGGCTTCGTCTAAACTTACCGCTAGTTGATAGAGCGGTCTGTCTGGCTCATAGCCTTGCGCAAGACTGTTTTTTAACTGCCACTGCAACTTCTGCCCTGCCCTATCGGCAATGGACAACACCTTGATTTGCCGTAATTGCTCTGCCACAGCGGGTTCCGTGGTGGCGATGGTTGCCCCATTTTTGCTATAAAGTGGGTGAAAGCCACACGCAGTAAGGGTGAGGACAAGGCAGGCTACGCGGAGGATTGTTAAGGCATACTGGCCCCCTGCCTGCGCAGGGGATACGCGTTGAGTAGAGGCAGCCCCCCCCCGAATTCCCTGCGCAGACAGGGGTCCATTCTTGCTTTTATGTGCTTGAGAAATCATCATTTTTGAACCCTACGCCGCCACCACATTAACAATCTTATTCGGTACCACAATAATTTTTCGCACTGTTTTGCCTTCCAATGCCTTGATAACCGTGGGCGCGGCAAGCGCCTGTTGCTCCAATGCGCTCTGCGGAAAATCCGGCGCAACATCAAGCGTGGCGCGGAGTTTGCCGTTAATTTGCACCGCAATTGTCACCACCTCTTTTGCCATCAATTTTTCATCGGCAACAGGCCAAGGCGTTTGAATTACAAGAGTTTTATGCCCTAACAATCGCCACAGCTCTTCTGCTAAATGTGGCATCATCGGGGCGATGAGTTGGCACAGTGTTTCTAAGCCAAATCGAAATACCGTGAGTCCCCCACTATCGCTAGCGTTGAAGCCTTCCAAACCATTGCTAAGCTCGCGAATTCTTGCCACCCCCCGATTCATCCGAAACTGGCTTATATCTTGGGTTACATGATGAATTGTGCTGTGAATCAGGCGCAACACATCGGTATACTGTGTTGTATCCGTCACCCTCGTGCCCACAGGTGGCAAGGCAGGGATTGCGCCATGCACCAGCTTCCACAGGCGGTTAGTATAGCGCCACGCGCCCTCAACGCCTGCATCTGTCCAGTCCATATCCCGTTCAGGCGGACAATCAGACAGCATGAACAGCCGCGCTGTATCTGCGCCATAGGTGCTGATGATATAGTCAGGATCGACCACATTTTTCAGCGACTTACTCATTTTTTCAGACGCACCAACCGTTACAGGGTTTCCTGTGGCAATCTCCACCCCGTCTGCCACTTGTTCGGGAAAAAGCCATTGTCCCGCGCTGTTTTTAAAGGTTTGGTGGCAAATCATCCCTTGGGTCATTAAACCTTTAAAGGGTTCTGAAAGCCGCCAATACCCTACATCTCGGAGTGCTTTTGTGAAAAATCGCGCATAGAGTAAGTGCAGCACCGCGTGCTCCACCCCGCCGATATATTGGTCAACAGACAGCCAAGCCTCGGCAAGCTCCCTGTCAAACGGCTTGTCAGGGTTAAGTCCCGTAAAACGCGCAAAGTACCACGATGATTCAAAAAACGTGTCAAACGTATCTGTTTCGCGGGTTGCAGGCTTATTGCACGTGGGGCAGTTTATGTGTTTCCATGTGGGGTGGCGGTCAAGCGGGTTGCCTGCCTGCCCTAATTCTATATCCTCAGGCAGAGTGACGGGTAACTGGGCTTTTGGCACAGGAACAATACCGCAACTATCGCAATAAATAATCGGAATGGGGCAGCCCCAATAGCGTTGGCGAGAAATCAGCCAATCGCGCAGGCGATAGGTGGTTTTTGCTTCTCCTTGTTTGTTAGCAGCAAGCCACTCTGCCGCTGTTTTCTTGGCATCTGCTACCGATAATCCATTCAGAAAATCAGAATTATACAGCGTGCCATCGCCCGTGTAGGCTTCCGTTGCGATGCTAAAGGTGTCAGGGCTTTCCCCTGTTGGTAACACCACGGGTGTAATCGGCAAGCCATATTTGCGGGCAAAGTCATTGTCGCGTTGGTCATGGGCAGGGCAGCCGAACACCGCCCCTGTGCCATATTCCATGAGCACGAAATTCGCTACATAAACAGGAAGTTCTGCATTTTCAACGAACGGATGCTGCACGGTGAGCGGGGTTTTATAGCCCTTTTTCTCTTGCTGTTCGATGGCGGCTTCGGACGTGCCCTGCGCATTGCATTCCTTCAGGAATTCCGCCAGTTTTAGGTCTGTTTTGGCGCATGCAACACTTAAGGGGTGTGAGGGAGAAATTGCCACGAACGCCGCACCAAATAAGGTGTCTGGGCGGGTGGTGAAGACGGGGATTGTTTCTGCTTGCGTGGTGAGCTTAAACTCAACCACCGCGCCATGCGACTTGCCAATCCAGCGTTCTTGCATCAGGCGCACTTTTTCAGGCCAATTAGAGAGCGTGTCTAAGCCCTGTAAGAGTTCCTCCGCATAGTCGGTGATTTTCAAAAACCATTGTGCGAGTTGTTTTTTCTCAACCACTGCGCCAGAACGCCAACCCTTGCCGTCAATCACCTGTTCATTGGCGAGAACTGTGTGCTCCACAGGGTCCCAATTCACCCAACTTTCTTTGCGATACGCCAGGCCTTTTTCGAGAAATGCGAGGAAAAATTCTTGCTCGAAGCGGTAGTAGTCAGGCGAGCAGGTTGCAATCTCGCGACTCCAATCATAACTTAAACCCATCGGCTTAAGTTGCTCGCGCATGTCCTTGATATTTTTATATGTCCACGCGGCAGGATGCACCTTGCTTTGAATGGCGGCATTCTCGGCAGGCAACCCAAATGCATCCCACCCCATCGGGTGCAGCACGTCATAGCCCTGTGCCTTCCTGAACCTTGCCACCACATCGCCCAGCGTGTAATTCCGCACATGCCCCATGTGGATTTTACCCGACGGATACGGGAACATTTCCAACACATAATAAGGCTTTGCAGGCTTTTCTTTGGGTGCAACAAAAACATTTTGTGCCGCCCATTGCTCTTGCCAGTGTGGTTCAGCGATTTTGGGATTGTAACGGTCGGTCATGGAGGGACAGCTTTGTCAAAAATAAGAGTAAAGCCTCTTTAGCGGATTATGGGGGCGTTGTGAAGGGGGGATAATAGAGGTAACTCCCTAGCTACTCTTCAACGCACGAGGTACGAGGCGCTAGGGACGAGGGACGAGGAAAAAAAGAGTATCAAAATAGTCCCTTCTTTTTCCTCGTGCCTAGGCTCTGTTGACAATTAAACTGGCGATGATTTTTTGTATGAAACAGCTTCTGCAAGGCAAAGCCCGCTGCCAATATCGAGATATTAGCAAGGGCTTTAACGCTGCAAAAGGTGTTTCAGGCAGAAAAGCACGCCAAAGAATCGCCGCACGAGACCTTTGCTGTCTTTTTCTGCTTTGG
>JBILKT010000059.1:0-8874 GCA_044376545.1 Alphaproteobacteria bacterium | reverse complement strand
CAAGCTGTATGGGGATACTCCCTCTCCCCTTGTGGGAGAGGGCTGGGGTGAGGGGTAAAAATATTTATAATACAACCCTATTAAATGTCTATACCTGTTGCTTTTGCGAGAAATTAACAGCCCTGCCCCCCCACCATATTACATAAAACACAAAATATATTCTTGACAGATATATATATATATTAGTTTGAATACATCTATTTCTTAATACTTGCTTGCCACCTGTGCAATGCAAGCATGGTAATAGTCATTGTCCGTATTCAAAAAATTATCGCCATATTGGCGAGGATAACGCAGATGACTAAAAAAAGTGTAAATGATACGCAAAACGCCTTCGACGCAATCGTCAAGGCTCTCAAAGACATAGACAAATTCAAGGATTTGGTGGAAGTCCTCAAAGCAACACGACAAGAAGAGGAAGATACGCAAGACTTTCTCATTGCCTTGTTTTATTTATTAAAATGGTCGGGGCAGGAGCTTCCTCAGTACTTCAAAGACTATTTTGAAGATCTGTCTAAAAAGAACTTTAACAAAAAGTTTTCTACAGAACTTCGTGACGATCTTCCGGAACGTGTTTACGAAGAGCTTCGCGTAGATTTTTGTAACGCGCTTAAGAAGGAGCTTTCGTTCGTCTCTACAAATCGTCCTGAATTTAATAAACATCTACTTGATGGACTACTTGAGAGCGTGCTGTCACTTGTGACAATGCCTACTATAGATTAAGACTATTTAAACTACCCCCCCTCGCTTGTTAGGGGGGGGTATGTCATTTTCTGCTGTTCTTATCCCTAACGCAGGTCTCCCTTTGCAAAGAGAAGCAAATTCTTAATAAATTTGGGGCATAGTGACAATCATCAAAGTAGACACCCCATGACAACCACCACCACACCCCCCTCTCCTCTTGACCAAACACGCCGCGAGCGTGACAGGTTTGTGGCGTTTTCGTTTGCCGCCGCTGATATGTTACTGGAGCTTGATGCTGAACAAGCCCGTGTTATTTTTGTTTCTGGTGCCGCAAAAGCCGTAACAGGGTTTACGAATGCAGAGCTGTTGCAAAATTCATTTTTTAGTTTTATTACCCCTAGTGACCGCCCTTTTTTGGGCAAAATGTTTCATCGCATTAGCAAAGGCGGGCGCATTCCGCCCGTTATTATCCATTTGGTCCATAAAAATACGCAAATTGTTCCTGTTATTTTGGGGGGCTGTTTATTGGAAAATAATGCAAATTATTATGTCACGCTCACGTTAGCCGAGAAAATTTTACGTCAGGGAAATAGCAGTCAAGCCCGTGATGACGCAACAGGGATGCTGGATGCCGAAGCATTCTCAGGCCGTGCAACCGAAGCTCTCACCCTTGCCCAACAAACGGGGGTGGCGTGTCAAGTGACACTGCTTGATTTAGGCGACTTACAAAAAGCAACGCGTCAAGCGACCCAAGAAGACGTTGAGATGTTTTTGAGCAATGTGGGGGCGTATTTACGTTCGACCTCGCTTGATGGCGACACAGCAGGGTTATTGGAAAGTAGCAAATTCGCCGTGGTGCACGACAGCAAAACCAGCGAACGGGATATTAAAACCTATGTCTCGCAACTCGCCAAGAGCACTATTGACCCCACCCAAAAAATGGCGATTGGTGCCGTTGCCCTTGATGTGGGCAGCAATATCTTAAGCGGAGAAGACACGGCTAAAGCGTTGCGGTATGCCGTGAATAAATTCGTCGAAAATGGCGCAGAGAATTATACCATTTCCAGCCTTAGTGAAAGCATTGGTGCGTTAATGGATGAAACATTAGGACGTGTTTCAAACCTAAAGAACACGGTTACCAGCGATTCATTCCACATTGTTTTTCAGCCGATTGTTGATTTACAGACATTAGCTGTTCACCATTATGAAGTGTTAAGCCGCTTTGAGAACGGCAAATCCCCGTTTGAAGTGATTCGCTTTGCCGAGGAAATTGGCATGATCCATGAGTTTGATCTTGCCGTGTGTCAACGCGCACTCGATACGTTGCAAGGAATACAAGGCAAGCGTCCGCATTTTGCCATCAATCTTTCAGCAAAATCCTTGGAAAGTAGTATTTTTGTTGCCTCATTACAAAAGCTGTTGGCCAAGTATCCCGATGTGCGGGGTGATATTATGTTTGAAGTTACGGAGTCCGCACAAATAACAAACTTTTCGTTAATTAACGGCGTATTGCAAACATTGCGTCGTGAAGGGCATCTTGTGTGTTTGGATGACGTAGGAGCGGGCGCGACCTCGTTTGATTATTTACGCTCGCTGTTTGTCGACATTGTAAAAATTGACGGATCGTATATTCGTGGCATGAAACAAGCAACCCGCAACATTGCGTTTGTTGAGGCGATTGCGCATTTGTGCCAAAGCCTGAATGTTAAAACCATTGCCGAGATGGTGGAAACACAGGATGAGGCGGAACTCCTAAAAACCCTGAAAGTCAATTATGCGCAAGGGTATTATTATGGCAAGCCCTCGCCGTTATTACCAACAGAGGAAGAGACTGAACTCAGCGATGACACGCCACAAAAACAAGATGCGTTAAAGTTTTATTGAGTGAGCGGTTCTGGTTTTTATTAACGACACAATAATGCCCCCCGCTATCAACCCGACCGTTACGCCCAAAGAAATCGACGCAGGGAACTTTGCCAAGCCTAAAAGATCAGCAATAAAGACCTTGCTACCAATAAACACGAGCACCAACGCCAGCGCATATTTTAAATAATGGAAGCGGTGAATAATCGCCGCCAGCGCGAAATATAAGGCTCTCAAGCCCAAAATCGCAAAAATATTACTGGTATACACAACGTAGGGATTGTTGGTGATGGTGAAAACGGCAGGCACGCTATCCACCGCGAATACTAGATCCGCCAATTCTACGAGCACCAAACACAAGAACAACGGCGTATAAAAACGCTTTTGCTTGGAGGGATTTGCAGGATCAGGCTGCTTGACAAAGAATCGATCCCCGTGGAAATTTTCCGTCACGGGCAACCGCCGTTTCATCCATTTTAACACCTTATTATTTGATAAATCAGGGGCTTCATCCTCACTTGGCATAAACAACATCTTGATGCCTGTAAAAATGAGGAACGCCGCGAAAAAGTAAAGAATCCAAGCGAATTTGGCAACAATCACCGCGCCTAAGCCAATCATAATCCCGCGCAATACAATCACGCCAATAATGCCCCAGAACAGCACTTTATGATGGTATAATCGCGGCACCCCAAAGAAGGTAAACACAAGGGAGATCACAAAGACATTATCAAGCGACAGGCTTTTTTCGACAAAGAACGCCGTGTAATATTCCTTGCCTGCCTGTGCGCCCAAATCATACCAGACCCAACCACCAAAAAGACACGCCAGCGCAATATAAAACGCACTCATCTTCAGGCTTTCGTTGACCCCAATTTCATGGTGTTTTTTGTGAAGAATACCCAAATCGAACGCCATAAGCGTCACAATAATCGCAACAAAACCCAGCCATTTCCACACAGGCTGGCTCATCCATTCAATTAATAGAAACTCCACAACGCTCTCCTTTGAAAAAATTTTGTGTACGGTATTATACCTGAGCAAGTTAGTAAAGTAATAACACGCAAACTTTCCACACAAACTCTTTGAAACTTTTAAACGGCTGTGCTAACCACAACGCCTATCGTTTAAAATTGAGAGATTGACATGCAAGTATACTATGACAAAGACGCGGACCCAGCACTCATCAAAAACAAAATTGTTGCGATTATCGGCTACGGGAGTCAAGGACACGCCCACGCCCTTAACCTCAAGGATTCAGGCGTTAAAGAAGTAATTATCGGTTTGCGCCCGAACTCTGGCAGCGCCATTAAAGCCAAAAATGCAGGCTTTACCGTTCTTGCTCCTAGCGACGCTGCGAAAAAAGCCGATGTTGTGATGATTCTGGTGCCCGATGAGTTGCAAGCAGATCTCTATAAAAACGACATCCATGATAACCTGAAAGAAGGTGCAGCGTTATTGTTCGCACATGGACTGAACATTCACTTTGGTTTGATTGAACCGCGCGCGGATTTAGACGTGGTGATGGTTGCGCCCAAAGGCCCAGGGCACACTGTACGTGGCGAATATTTGAAAGGCGGCGGCGTGCCGTGCTTGATTGCGGTGCATCAAAATTCCACCCAAAATGGTAAAAAAATTGGTTTGTCTTACGCTTCTGCTATTGGTGGTGGCAAGGCAGGTGTGATTGAAACCAACTTTAAGGACGAATGCGAAACAGATCTTTTTGGGGAGCAAGCGGTCTTGTGCGGCGGTCTTTCTGCCCTCATTAAAGCGGGTTTTGAAACCCTGACGGAAGCGGGCTATCCACCCGAAATGGCGTATTTTGAATGCCTCCATGAGGTGAAGCTGATTGTCGATTTAATGTATGAAGGCGGCCTTGCCAACATGCGGTATTCTATCTCCAACACGGCAGAATATGGGGATTATGTCACAGGCCCTCGCATCGTGACAGCAGAAACAAAAGCCGAGATGAAACGCGTTCTCAAAGACATTCAGGACGGGAAATTTGTGCGTGATTTCGTGCTGGAAAACAAAGCAGGGCAGCCGTTTTTCAAAGCAATTCGTCGCAATGAAGCAGCCCATCCGATTGAAGAGGTGGGCGCAAAGTTGCGTGCCATGATGCCGTGGATTCAAGACAAGGCGTTGGTTGACAAAAAGAAGAATTAACCGCAACAGATCCTGAAAATAACGATGAAAAAGAGAGGCGCTTAGAGCTTGTCCCGAAACTAACGCATAAGTTTAAAACAGATCTTTTTGGCTGCAAAAAGCGCCCAAAATAGGGCAAATACTCCAGTATATCCCGCTATTTTGGGAGCTTTTTTCGCCTAAAAATCTCAATTTTCTCCTCATGCGTTAGTTTCGGGACAAGCTCTTAGAAGATGCCATGAATATCCTGCGAACATACGAGATGATTATTAAAACAACGTCCAATACTGGAGATTCACGTGCATACTAAAATTAGAGTTTTTGCTGCTGTCATCACCCTTATCAGCCAACCCGCCTTTGCCGATCCGCTCTATGATAAAGCGTTTTATGCAGGCGTTTTGTATGAGCGCAATCGGTTGAGCCAGCAATATCATGCGATGGAAGATGAAAATGCACGCCTGCAAGCGAACATCGCTGAACTCAAAGAAGAGCTTGCCGCGCAAAATGTCAATGCCGATAATAGACCACAGCATCTTGCGGCAGTACAGTCAGAAAACCAAGCGTTGAAGACGCGCTTGGGGCGATTGGAGCAATATGTTGGCGCGTTGAATGGCAATGCAAACGTTCAGACAGCGGAGTCAAACTTGAAGTATCCGTTGCCGACTGATGCGCGGGATGAGTAATGGCCCGCCTCCTTGCTCAAACCAACATCTTTCCCTCTTCGCTCACCTCATTGCCCTCATCTTCCAGCCCCAAAATCATTTCGTTGTGCGCCGCTCCACTCGGGATCATGGGGTAACAGTTTTCGCGCTCACTCACCACCACATCGACAATGACAGGGCGTTTCACGGCAATCATTTCGTCAATCACGCCATCAAGATCTTGCATGGTATTTGCCCGCAATCCCACAGCCCCAAAGGCTTCCGCCAATTTCACAAAATCAGGCAGCGTTTCGGAATAACTTTCTGAATAGCGACAGCCATGCAAAAGTTCTTGCCATTGGCGCACCATCCCCATCCATTTGTTATTAATAATAAAAATCTTCACAGGCAGCCGATATTGCACCAACGTCGCCATTTCCTGTATGTTCATTTGGATGGAGGCTTCCCCTGCAATGTCAATAACTAAACTATCCGGATGCGCCACCTGCACCCCCATCGCCGCAGGCAAGCCATAGCCCATAGTGCCTAAGCCCCCTGAGGTCATCCACCGATTTGGCTCCTCAAAGTCATAAAACTGAGCCGCCCACATTTGGTGTTGCCCAACCTCGGTGGTAATGAAGGTTTTTTGATCACGCGTCTTTTCGCACAACCGCTTAATGGCATATTGTGGCTTGATAATTGTTGCATCTACTTTGAATTTCAAAGAATCTTTTGCCTGCCACTGTTTAATTTGTGCCCACCAATTATGAATTTCTAAACGATGCTGTTGTTGTCGCCATAGAGCTAGAATATCTGCCATTACAGAGCCTGCATCGCCCACGATGGCGAGATCAACTAATACGTTTTTGTTGATAGACGAGAGATCGATGTCAATGTGAATTTTCTTAGAATTCGGGGAAAACGCGTTCAGCCTGCCTGTTACTCTATCATCAAAGCGTGACCCCACGGCAATCATCAAATCGCAATCATGCATTGCCATGTTGGCCTCATAGGTGCCATGCATCCCCAGCATCCCTAAAAAATGTGGGTCACTGGCTGGTACTGCCCCTAAGCCCATCAGGGTTAAGGTGCATGGCATGCCTGTTTCGCGTACAAAATTTGTCACTGTGCGAGAGGCCGTAACGCCAGCATTAATAATCCCGCCGCCGCCATACAAAATGGGACGTTTCGCTTTCGCAATCATCTCCACCGCTTGGGCAATCAGATTTGCATCGCCCTTTGTTTGCGGCTGATAGCTTTTTGGGCGATAGCCATTGGCAGGCGCATACACGGCTGAGGCAAATTGCACATCTTTGGGAATATCAATCAGCACAGGACCGGGACGGCCATTCATCGCCACATAAATCCCCTCGTGCATCACCCGCGCCATATCCTCCACATTCTTCACCAAGTAATTGTGCTTGGTGCAGGGGCGGGTAATCCCTGTGGTGTCTGCTTCTTGAAACGCATCACTGCCAATGAGGTGCGATGGCACCTGCCCACTGAGACACAAGATGGGGATACTATCCATCAATGCATCGGTAAGCCCTGTTACAGCATTGGTTGCCCCTGGCCCACTCGTCACTAACAAGACGCCCAACTTCCCTGTTGATCGGGCATAGCCTTCTGCGGCGTGTGCTGCTGCTTGCTCATGGCGCACCAATACGTGTTTAATCTTGTCCTGTTTGAACAATGCATCATAAATGGGCAGTACTGCGCCACCAGGATACCCAAAAATGACCTCGACACCATGATCCGCCAGTGCTTGGAGTACGATTTCTGCGCCCGAAAGGGGTTGTGCGGTGTCTATCATTGTCTATTGCTCAACGTAAGGGCGCTTCTAAAAACCCTTTTATCGGGATGAGTGGCGAGAAAGAAAATTTCTCTGAAACGCAAGCGTACGTTCTTGTACGTGCGGCTTCAGAGAAGTTTTCTGACGCTGCCAATCGCCCTAGAAAAGAGGTTTTTAGAGATGCCCGTAAATATTTATACCGTGTTGCAACGTATACCGCTCGTAAACCATCACAACTTCTTCAGTTGCGGTAAATATAGATAAATCGCCCAAAAAGCAACTAAACAAGTAATGATGCGTGGAAATCTTCTGATCCAGCCTGAAAATTTGCAAAACGGAATCGCTTGTGGCGCTGCCCCTCGTAGTAACGATCAAAAAGAAGTGCCCATTGCTTTATAAATTCCTGGAAACAAAATAATAGCAAACAGGGGTAAAAAGATAAACAACATCATAGGAATTGTCAGTTTTGTAGAAAGTTTATTCGCTTTCACTTCCGCGGCGTTCATACGATCTTTTCGAAAATCGTCAGACAATACGCGTAGCGCCTGACCAATCGGTGTACCAAATCTTTCTGTTTGTATCAGGGTGTTAGCAAAAGAACGCGCCTGCGGAATATCTATTCTTCGAGCAAGATTTTCAAGAGCATTTGTGCGTTTCTCCAAAAAATTTAGTTCAACGAGTGTAATAGCAAACTCCTCTGCCAGATCAGGACAGCTTTTAAATATCTCTGTTGAAACGCGCTTTAACGATGCTCCGAAACTTAGACCTGCATCAGAACACACAACGAGCATGTCAAGAGCATCAGGGAAAAATTTCGTAATGTTCAGCTGTCTTTTCTGGGCGTTATTGTTGAGCAAAATGTCTGGCAAGCAATATCCCAGTGCTGCTCCAAGGAAAAGCATGAAGAAATATAATGATGTATTATCTGTGATTTTAAATACAGATGTTATCAACAACAGAACAACAGGAAAGGCAATAAATAAGATCAACTTGAAAGACACAACCTTCCACACAGCATTATTGTCGCGAATGCCTGCTCGTGCAAGTGTTGCTCGGTAATTAGATATTCTTTCGTCTTCTATAAGACCGCTTTTGCCTAGTATTTTATGCACCCATGGTGCTGTATAAGCAGTATCTTGATTAACAAGGATAGGCGTATTCTTTAATAAACGATTATTTTTTATCTTATATAACTCATTTTGTCGTCGCTCAAGAGAGCGAATTCGCTTTTTGTATGATGCCGATTGATCAATAAACAGCACCCAGTATCCGAGCAAGATTACCGCCAATACCATTATAAATACAACAATAAATATCATGGGTTCTATATGTCCTAGTACCCCGTCCATTAATTAACGTAGTGTTTTCATGGACGGGGACAAACCCAGAAAACCTAGTGTCGCGTACATTCCGTAATGTAATGTTAATCCATGGACGCGACACTAGTATTCAATTTTCGTAATTTTATTCATTATGTAGAAACCAATTCCCATCCAAACAAAGACTCCTATCCCAACCTGATTACCAATCTTCGTATTTAGAAAAAAAGCTGCATAATCAGGAGATGCCGCATAAAGCCCGCCTAACATCAGAATGACAAGCCCAGCAAGCACTTTGGATTGCATTTTTGCTTCAGCAGACTTTGACGCAATCATGCGTTGCAAATCTTGCCTATTACGTAAAATCTTTGCGAGATTGTTAAACGTCTCCGTCAGACTACCGCCAGTTTCAAGTTGAATACTGAGTGTA
>JBILKT010000005.1:0-24931 GCA_044376545.1 Alphaproteobacteria bacterium | reverse complement strand
TTACAGGCTATCAAACAACGCATCAATATCATCTTGGCTGCTGGCATTTTGCGGAAGTTGGGGGCCATTGAGAAGGGATTGCGGCGCATTAATATCGGCTTTTTGTTCCGTTACACCCGCAATACTGTGAATTTTACCTTCAATTTTTTGGAGGGCTTTAATCACTTTGGTGAGGCGTTGCCCTGTTACATCTTGAAAGTTGCTCGCTTCATAAATCATGGTGGCAGCATCATTAAGCGCATCGGCGTGCGCCCCTTCGCCCAATTCTCCCGCGATGCGTCCGATAATTTCTGCGGCATCCAAAATTTTGCCTGTTGCCTCTTCTGTTGTTTGGACAACCGCTTCTAACTCATCCGTTGCAACGGGAATGTCGAGTTGCGCTGTCTGCCCCCCGATGGACGCCACATCACTGCGCACTTGTTGAATGTATTGCGCAATTTCTTTAAAATCCGCTTGCAAAGCCGTTACCGTATAGGCAGTCGCGTTTTTCAATTCTTCTACCACATCTTGAATGAGCGAAGCGAGCGCGGGGCTTGGAATATTTAAATCGGTTTGGCTGAGGCCTTGCAAGCGTTGCACAAGAGAAAGGGCGCGTTGTGGCATATGAATATCTCCTGAAAATGTGGTCTAAGAGCTTGTCCCGAAACTAACGCACAAGTTTAAAATTGATCTTGTTGGCTGCAAAATCACTCCAAAATAGGGAAAATACTCCCGTATACCCCGCTATTTTGGAGTGATGACAATTCCACCTAAGCTAATCACTGTGCCCTTCGGGCTTGTGTTTAGCAAGGTTCATTGGCTTGCGCGTGAAAAAGCGATGCTTTTTCCCTGCTCGCTGCGCAAAAATCTCAACTTTCTCCTCGTACGTTAGTTTCGGGACAAGCTCTAAAATGGCCCTAATACGGCACTGAGTTTCATTTTTAATGTTTGTGCGTTAAACGGTTTCACAATATAGTTGCTCACACCCGCTTTTTTCGCCGCAATCACGTTTTCTGTTTTGCTTTCCGCTGTTACCAGCACAAACGGAATACTTTTATATTTTTCATCGGCACGCACTTTCACAAGAAAATCGTAGCCAGAGACAGGCTCCATGTTCCAATCAGAAATGATGAGGCCGTACTCTTTGTCTTTGAGTTTATTGAACGCTTCTCCGCCATCTGTCGCCTCATCAATGTTCTTAAAACCCAGTTGGTTCAGCAAATTACCGATGATGCGCAACATTGTTTTGTAATCATCAACAATGAGAACATTCATGTTTTTATTGACGGTACTCATAATAAGGTCTCTCCAATTTTTTATTGTGTTGTCGCCGTACTACTCATCGCAGGCAGTTCTTCGCGTTTGCCTAGCGCCGTGGTGACGTCGGTTGCTTTTTTCGGATCCATCGCTGCCAGCACCAACGCAAGCTTTGACTCTTGCATGCCTTTAACAACATCCAACAAAATAGTTAAATTAAGGTTATTAAAAATCTGCGCTGCCTCTTTGGGCTTCATTTTCTCATAAACGCGCACCAATTCCTTGATTTGTGCATCTTCATTTTTCTTGAATTTCTCTGACTTAACATCAATCTCTTGCTTGATATTTTCGAGGGCGATTTTGATGTCGTTAAGCTCATTAATTTTCATTTGCAGGCGTTGATCCATACCCTCTAACACGCGCTCTTTTTGCTGAAAGACCGCTTCTTTTTTGGCAAGCTCTTCGCGGCGCAAACGCAACGATTGCAAGAGTCCTAACTCTGACTCGCTAAATTCTGTTACATCATAATTATCTTTGTGCGGTTCTTTTTTGGCGGTGTTGCCCTCTGCTAACGGATCGGGGAGTGCAGCGTTGTCATGCTTTCCCCCTGCCGATTTTTCCTGAGGTTTAGCATCAATTTTCTTTTCTACGGCATGATTCTCAGAAGATTTTTTATCCACGGCTGTTTCTGACTGCTTCGCATTGTGCAAGGGTTCTGCAGGTTTTTCTTCCGCAACGGCACTGGCAACAAAAAAACCAAGATCATGTGCCGTTTCTTTCATTTTCACCATCAGCGCAACCGTTGCCACCACAATAACCAAGGGCAGCAAGCGTATTTTTTGCGCAACAGTTGTGACTTTTTTTTGCATCACGCCCCCATTTTCCCTAACACTGGTTCCCCTAATGCTGCGCGTAATTCTGCTTCAGCTTTAGAGGCACGACTCCGTTTTGCGGGCTTTACGGCCTCTATTTCCAGCGTAGAATTTTCAACAGCAGGGGGGGCTTTTTTCGCCGCTGCAATGGTTGTTGCCAACATCGCTAAATCTTTTTTGGCTTGCCGCGCTTCAGCAATACTCGTTTCTAAAGCTGTTGTTGCGTTGAGAGCACGATCACTCATGAAATTGAGATCTTCTTTTAGTGTATGCGCCTTACGAATATGGCTTTCCAAGAGTCCGCCGGCTTGTTCTGTTGTGTCTTTCAGGATAGCTATAGCATTTTGCGCGGTATCTGTCGCATTGCTAAACTGCGTAGCAAGCACTTGCAGATCGTGTTGAAAAAGCTTTAATTCTGCCATTTTCTTGTAAAGACGCGTGGTATAGAAAATGGTTGCCGCTAACAGACCTCCTAAAAGAACATCAATAATAATTGTGTATGTCATGGTTACTGCTTCAAAAATCGTTTATTGACTTGAATAGCCATATTGCGATTGCGTTGCCCCATTTGTCCGCCAAATAAATTGACTTCCCCTGCCCGTAACTGAATTGTTGATTGGGGGGTTGCATCAAGATCAATATGTGTGCCAATTTTCCAATGCAGCACATCGTTTAGCGGCAACACCGTCTCCCCTAGAACAGCGTTCACAGGCACATCCGTAAACCATAATTCCGACGCTAAGTGGTTTTCCCAAATCGAATCACGGCCGAATTTCTCCCCCATAAACATTTGCAGAAGAATTTCCCGAACAGGCTCTAGCGTTGCATAGGGGATACATATTTCTAACCGCCCGCCTCTATCTTCCATATCAATGCGCAAGCGCACCAGCACCGCCGCATTAGCAGGACGGGCAATTGTTGCAAAACGGGGGTTTGTCTCAAGCCGTTCAAAATTAAACGTCACAGGACTTAGGGGATCAAACGCCGCACTCACATCATTCAGCACAATGTTGGTCATCCGCTCGATAAGATTGCGCTCAATGGTGGTATAGGGGCGTCCTTCCACCCGCATCACCGCATTACTACGCCTGCCGCCCAACAAAACATCTACAATAGAATAAATTAAAGAGCTATCTACTGTCAGTAGAATCATATTATCCCATTCTTCCGCCTTTACCACGCCTAACAACGCGGGCAAAGGAATCGAATTGAGATAATCGCCGAAACGAATAGAAGTGATATTATCGAGGGAAACTTCGACGTTATCCGAGGTAAAATTCCGTAACGAGGTAGACATTAAACGGACAAGGCGGTCGAACACCACCTCTAGCATCGGCAAACGCTCGTAAGACACCATCGAGCTATTCACAATAGCGTGAATGCCCGAAATAGTGCCATCATTTGATCCATCGTCAAAGCCTAACAGGCTATCGATTTCGTCTTGATTGAGAATGCGGGCTTGACCGTCATCGTCATCACCAAATCCCATGGCAGCAGCCATATCGCCGCCTGTGGCATCGCCTCCTTCAAGATCCCACTCAGCTGCCAAGGCATCTTGGTCAACCGTGTCTGTGTCAGCGTCGGGGAGAGTGTCTGTGTCGATCATAATAGTGGGGGTTCGGGTTTCGGGTTTCGGGGGTGGTTACCTTATATCCTGCCGCCTCTTACTGCATAATCATTTCACCGAATAGAACATCTTTTACCTGTGCTGGTTCTGCCGCCATGGACACACGATGCAAGAGTTCTTCGCGCAAACGATAAAGCCCTTCAGATCCTTGCAAATCTTCAACTTTGAGTTCACGGAGATAAATTTGCAGGTTATCCACGATACGCGGCAATACGGACTCGACGGTTTTAATTTGTTTTTTGTCGGCTAATTCAAGGTTGATTTTAATTTTTAAGTAGGTGCTCTTGCGCCCCGGATTACTGAGATTTACAACAATGTCAGGCAGTGTATAAAATGTGAATTTATCGGAGCCACCGCCCCCGCCTTTTGATGCTTCGTGCTCGCCCCCCTCTTCAGATTTTTCTGCTGCTTTTTCCTCAGGCTTTTCTTCGGTTTTACCCTCTTCAGCCGCAGCCATTTCTTCAGCTTTACCTTCTTCAGCCGCAGCCTCTTTAGCCTCTTTGTGCGCTTTGGGCTTTTTATCGCCGCCAATCAGCCCCCCAAAATATGCACCTGCCCCGCCCCCAAGCAGTAATATGGGCAGCAAAATTATGATGAGTTTTTTCTTTTTCGATGCCATCGTCTCTTCCTTAATGCTGTGCAGACGCACATTTTTTTATTATTATAGGAAGTGTAGGGCAGGAAAGTAAAAGATTAGTTAAGGACGCCGTAATTTTTGGTTAAAAGGCGTGCCGAAAAAACCGCACCAAGGGGTTGTTATACGACACATCAAACGTAACGCTGGCAGGCAGTCCTGCTTGCTGTGTGGGAAGCGGTTCTAGTGTGCGCACCAACACCGTTGCTAACGTTTTGTCCATTGTGACGGTGTCAGGCAAGCCAATGCGGGGCGCAACAGGTGGCAATCTGCGAATCTCCAATACTTTACCACGCACTTTTTGGGTGGAATTCGCGAGCAACACTTCTGCTTCTGCATTCATTTGCAAGCGGTCCACATCTTCTTGTAACACCCGCGCTTCAACAAGTAAGTCGTTTGTGGTGGTGCCTTGTAGCGCTAGTAACGGTTGCCCTGCTTTAACGTAGGTGTTTTCTTCGACGAGTCGATGACTGAGGCTACAATCACACGGGCTGCGAATTTCCAACGCACTTTGTTGCCCTAATAACACACTCAATTTACGCTGCATGTTAATATATTCTGCTTGGGCAAGCTCTATCTCGCGACGAATATCATTCGGCGTACCCTTATCTGCCTCTGTGCCACTAATAAAAAAATCATTCCCCACTTGTTTTTTCTTTGCCGCCGCTTCCATAACTGTTGCTTTTGCAGCGGTTAACGCCGCTATTGCCTGCGTAAGACGCGCTGTTGACTCTTCCAACATTTTCTTGGTGGCATGTCCTTTATCAAATAACGCTGCGATGCGTTCTTGATTCGCGGTTGCTTCTGTTACCGTTGCTGTTGCGGCAAGAACGCTTGCTTGCTTTTCTTGATGTTGGCTATCCGCTGTTTTGCGATAGTCTGCAAAAAATGTTTCTATGGAGACAAGATGTTGTTGCAAAATGCGAATTTTATCTTGATGCAACGCCATTTCCGCTTTTTGCAACGAGATTTCCGTGCCAAGCGTCGGACTTTTGAGGCGCAATAATAGGGTATTCTTGCCAAGAACACCGTCATGGAGTCCTTCAAGGGGCTCTACGATACCATCCGCTGGTGCATTCAGCGTATAAGCAGGTGCTGTTACTGCCGCATAGCTTGATTGCACCGTAAAAAAATAGGCATTGATGGTCATCCATACCAAGTAAAAAATACCCATAGCGGCGAAGCTCATCGCGCTATACACGGCTATTGCTTTTTGTGGTGACCGCCTGCGTAAGGGCAAAAAAGGTATTGCGCCCTCTTCTGCCGCGTGTTGTTGATAGGCACCCAATAATCCTGTTCCCGTAACGTCGTTACCATCTTTAATTTGGGTAAAAATATACTTTAACGCATAGTATGTCGCAGAAGGCAGGGGGGAAAATTTGAGTCCTACATAGTGCCGTTCTACATCGTGATGCACCACATATGCTTTCAAGGATAGCGGGAAAGTGTCATTCCCCACAGGGATTTGTATTTTAAGGGTAATTTCTTCGTCAAAATTCCACGGACAATTGGGGAAGATCACACCAACCCCACCTAATGACCAATTCGCAAGCGTTAGCGTTGTGCTGCGCCATTGCACCACCAAGCCATAATTCAGGCGGTCATAGTGGCGACGACTGTCTGTAAGCGGAACGATGTTCGTTTCTGTTGCCGTCATGGACTGTTTCTCGAGCGTATACTTTATCTTACGGGCAGTTCTAAAAACCTCTTTTCTAGGGCAATTGGCGTTGTCAAGCCTCGCTTCAAAAGCCGCACGTACCCTTATGTACGCTTACGTTTCCTCAGCAAGTCTTTCCTAGCCACTCATCCCGATAAAAGGGTTTTTAGAGGCGCCCTAACCATACAACCGTATGTTGCTAAGCGTTATTTCACAACTGAATGATAGAACAGCATAACCCCAACTCCATAAGCAAAGGTTAACATCGTCGCTGTTTGCGTGAAAATCGCAAAAAAAGGGCTATAGGATACGGTGCGTTGCAGAACAGGGGCAGAAAACACCCTTAATTGCCCCCATCCTTGTTTGGGCAAGTTAAACTGCATGGTGATTTTAATCAATGCGCCTATCACTTGATTATAGACCAGTAAAAACGGGAACAGGGCAGAAAACCGCCGCCTATACCTACTGATAAGCAAGCCGTAAGCAAGGCGACTCAACAATAACCACACAGCGTAGAGCCATGCATAGTGCTTGGAAATAAGCGTGGTGAGGAAAATTGCCGCTGTGGGAGACAGCAACGCCGTCCACATACTCAGGCGTTGGTCAAGCAAGCTCCACCACAAATAAAAGGGCATGCGTTTGGGGGTTAACGCCAAGGCGCGGCCATTATTGCGGAGCATATTGCCAAACCAGCGTTGCATCAGCGGCACAGAATGGGTGACAAAATTCTTATCGCGCTGCACTTCGCAACAATCCACCGCCACATCGGGGATATACAACATGTCATAACCGCGTTGTAACAGCCAGAACCACGTGGATTTATCATCCCCCGTTACAAACGGGATGCGTCCATAATGCCAGTGTTCTAGCACATCGTTTTCAATAGCATTGATAAAATCAGGCTGGAGTGCGAGGCTTGCTCTAAACACCGAAAATCTACCCGTGAGCACCAGCAAGCGGTTTGAGACACTTTGCGAAGACATCAGGATATGCCGCTGGACGAATCGCAAGTCATACCACGCCCGCGCCAGTTGTGTTCCCTTACACAAAACCTGATTATCGAGCGTAAATGCACCTAATCTGGGATTTTGAGCAAAAAACCCGTCTATGCGAGTAAAAGTTTGGGGGCGAATCAACGTATCCCCATCCATGAGAATAATTTCGGCATTATGGGATGGCATCATTCGTGAAACAGCGCGTAGAGCCTCAGCAAGAGCGGCTCTCTTGCCCGTCCCGTTTTGTTGCATCAAACGCAACTGCACTGTTTTACATGGCTTCTTTTCTGCAAAAATTGAGGCTATTTGCTGCTGCTCAAGGGCATTCGTGACGCTTGCCACCAGCGTTACAGAGCGCCCACAGGCAAAGGCTTCTGCTATCAAGCGCTCATAACAAGCGGTAAAAACAGAAGGAGGAATTTTATAGGATAGCACAACCACATAGAGCGGCGCAGTTGTGGTGTGCTGTTGTGCGGCGCGACGTATCTTTGGAAAACGATAGCGCAGATAATATGCCGCGCGTAGCAAATTTATCCCTGCCCAGCCATAACGCCACACGCCGATGACGCCCAGTACATACACCCCCTTATGCTGCGCGAGTTGCCGTGCAGCGGGGGGAAGCAGCAATAGCACAATAAAAATCAAGGCAGTATACCCAAGAACCTGCAAGCCCCAAACAACAGAGGGGATTTGCGGCTGTAGATAGTGAGCAGGTGTGTTTTGCATACAACATACATACAATAGTATGCTTCGTATGTCATCTGGAAAATTGCCTATCAGGGCTGTTCATTTCTGCAAAAGAACAACATCTCGCCTATCCCATCCCTTATTCTGGCCTTATTCTGGCCTTATTCTGGCCTTATTCTGGCCTTATTTTTGATACCAGCCTTCGCTGGTAATTCGCACCACAGGCAAAACTGCACCAAGTGGATACGCTTCTTTCCAGACCCCGTTATAAAAACGGGGTGACGCTCTATTACAAAGCTCATCACCCCGTCGCATGACGGGGTCTGGAAAGGCTTCCATCGATACAAACGTCACCCCGTCGCATGACGGGGTCTGGTTTTACAAAGCGTTAGTGCAGGTTTATGCTGTTCTTGGGATGCACTCGTGGCGGTTTTAGAGGGGGAGGCGCGGCGCAAAATCTTCGATTTTGAAAACGAGCGAGCACTCTTTGCATCAACTTAAAAATCGCTACCAGAAGCTCGTTTGCGGGACTCTTGTCCCGCCGCGCCGCGCCCACAGCCCACCCCTCCGCTTTTTAAGACTTCTTCACGTCTTTCCAAACCTTGCGCTTATAGAGATAGAGCAATACCGTCAGCGAGAGCAAGAACGTCATCACCCGCAACCCTAAGGCTTTGCGTGTCTCTAGCTTGGTTTCCGCTGTCCATGTTAAGAACGCAGCAACATCGGTTGCATATTGCTGTACAGTTTTAGGCGAGTCATCCTGATAGTCCACCGCGCCATCAGACAAGGGCGCAGGCATAGCGATTTGATGCCCTGCAAAATATTTATTATAATACATCCCATTAGGAACTTTCACATCATGCGGCGGCGCGTCATACCCTATCAATAACGCCCGCACATAATCGCTGCCCTCGTGCCGTGCCTTGGTAATCAGCGATAAATCAGGGGGATACGCCCCGCCATTTGCCGCACGAGAGGCCTGCTCATTCGCATAAGGACCGGGGATGTGATCACTAGGGCGTGCTGCCCGCTCAAACATATCGCCTGCATCATTCGGCCCATCAATGACTTTATATTGCCCCGCAAAAGCCTTAATTTCGTCTTCAGAATAGCCCAAATCACTCAGGTTTCTGAAGGAAATTTTTGACAAGGCATGACAGGTTGAACAGACCTCTTTGTACACTTGCAAGCCCCGTTGTAGTTGCTTCTTATCAAACTTACCGAAAACACCATTGAATGACCACGGGTAAGCGGGCGGCTCTGCAACAGCACCGCCGCTTGCAAATACAGGAACACTCGCAAACACCAAGGCACTGGTAACAAGAAAGAAAATTAGACATCTTGCAAAAGTCGCTAGGGCGCCAGCGAAAATGCAGGTTTTTGAGAACCAGCGCGCAGTGTATTCTTCATACATGAGCACTGGAAGCGCAGAAAATCTGCATTTGCAGCAAGTCATAGTAGACTTTGGTAAGATGTCTTTTGTCTTTTTCATGGTATTATT
The DNA here is from genome assembly GCA_044376545.1 of Alphaproteobacteria bacterium. GTDB lineage: Bacteria > Pseudomonadota > Alphaproteobacteria > JAJTHO01 > CANGXP01 > CANGXP01. The sequence continues at coordinate 15,722 of JBILKT010000005.1, read as the reverse complement.
TCCCCTCTTTGGCGGTCAGCACAGGGTTGCTGATGCTATACGGCAACGCTTTCACGGGTTCTATTTTGCTGAGGATCGGCATGATTCCAAGGAAGGTAAAGAAATACCAGAACGTGGAAATTTGCGCCACCGTGATGGTTTTGATACCAAAGTTCACTTCATGCCCGAAGAAAATGAAATAAAACGGCTGGTCTGGCAGCATCGATCCTGTTTGCCCTAATGTCACAAACGCAATAATCCACAACCAGAAAAACCATTTGTAATAGGGGCGGAACCGGGCAGAACGCACAGGGTGCTTGTCCAACCACGGCAACGCAAACAACACCAAGATGGAGCCAAACATAGCAATCACCCCGCCCAATTTTGCTTCAATTACAAAGCCAAATGGCAACGGTATGCTAAAATTCACCGCCCGCAAAATCGCGTAAAACGGCAGGAAATACCACTCAGGCACAATGTGCGCGGGCGTTACCATCGGATTCGCAGGCGTGTAGTTATCAGGGTGTCCCAAATAATTCGGCGCATAAAACACAAACGCCGCCCAAATGCACAAGAACACGCCCAAGCCATACATATCCTTAATCGTGTAATACGGATGGAACGGAATGGTATCTTTTTTCTCCTTAATATCAATACCAAGGGGGTTATTCGACCCAAAACGGTGCAACGCCACAATGTGCAGAATCACCACGCCGACAATCAGAAACGGCATAAGGAAGTGCAGCGCAAAGAAACGCGTTAAGGTGGGGTTATCCACAGAAAAACCGCCCCACAACCATGTCACAATGCTATCGCCAATCACAGGAATGGCAGAAAATAGATTGGTAATAACCGTTGCGCCCCAAAAGCTCATCTGCCCCCAAGGAAGCACATATCCCATGAACGCCGTTGCCATCATCAGGAGGAAAATCACCACGCCCAACGCCCATAGCACCTCACGGGGCGGCTTATACGACCCGAAATAAAGCCCGCGAAAAATATGAATATACACCACCATAAAGAACATGGACGCGCCATTGGCATGCACATAGCGAATGAGCCAGCCCCCATTCACATCGCGCATAATCCGCTCAACGCTGTTAAACGCAAGCGTCGTGTTGCTCGCATAATGCATCGCAAGGAACAGCCCCGTCATAATCATAATGACAAGGGTAATGCCCGCTAGCGACCCAAAGTTCCACCAATAGTTAAGGTTTTTGGGGGTAGGATATTCATTCAGTTCATGGTTCATGAACGTGAACACGGGGAGACGGTGGTCAAGCCACTCTTTCCAGCCTTTTGTGTTCGGATTATAAACAGTGCTCGCCATGTGTCTTATCCAATTTTAATCGTGGTATCGTTGAGAAATGCGTACGGGGGAACCACAAGGTTTTTAGGTGCAGGACCTTTGCGGATGCGCCCTGAGGTATCATATTCTGAACCATGGCATGGGCAGAACCAGCCATTAAAATCCCCGCGATTATCCGTATTTTTCTGCCCACTTGGCACGCAGCCTAAATGGGTGCAAACCCCTATAGTCACAAGCCATTCTGCTTTTTTAACACGCTTGTCATCCGTTTCGGGATCGGGCAATTGTGACACAGTCACGTCTTTTGCCTCGGCAATTTCTTCTGGGGTGCGATGACGAATAAACACAGGCTTTCCGCGCCACATCACGGTCGCGCTTTGCCCCACAGGAATTTTGCTCAAATCAACTTCCGTTGTGGAAAGCGCCAGAACATCTGCTGCAGGGCGCAAACTATCGAGCAACGGCCATGCAGCCCCTGCTGCACCAGCCACGGCAACTGCCCCTGATGCCATTGCCAAAAAATCCCGTTTTGTTGGATCTTTCGGCGCATCAGTTGGGGAATGAGAAGAAGAAGGAGATGTTTTTTTCGTCGCCATAAAAATATTACATCAAGATAGGTGTTACAAAGCAATGTCGTGCTATAGAATAAAAAAAATTTGCTTGCAATCAGCAATCTTTATTTTACACGCAAAAGTGTTGTCTATCCATGCAAACAAATCACAGAAAGCTCCCGTCCATAATCAGCTTCTCCCTGTTGCGTTGCCCGCCGAAAGCTAAAAAATCTCTCGTGCTGGCGCACAGTATCTTCCGCCACATCATCAATTTTAGTGACCCCACAATTATAAAGACGAAACCGCACAAAATTTGGTAAGTCGAAATAAAATTTAAGGGGTGTGTCGCCTTCTGTAAAAAACGTGTGATAGGCAGCTGATTGCGCGAGAAATGTTTGATAAAATACACTATCCACTTCATACGAAGCAGGCTGAATACATGGGCCAATCACGGCAATAATTTTCTCCGCTGCCGCGCCAAGCCCTTCCATGGCTCGCACGGTTGCTTCCAGAATACCGCCTAACGCCCCTTTCCAGCCTGCATGGGCACCGCCAATAACGCCTGCCTCTGGCTCATAAAACAAAATAGGGGCGCAATCTGCCGTTTGTACCCCCAACGCAATATTTTTCATGGTTGTGACGAGTCCATCCCCTTCAGGGGCCGTCATCGCGTCAAAGGGGGTTGTCACCACGTGCACAATCGCGCTGTGCGTTTGCGTGACAGTCACCAGCGGCACATCGGGCAATCCCAGGGCTGCCATCGCCAATGCACGGTTTTTCGTGATGTTTTCTGGCGCATCTTTGCTGCCATAGCCAATATTCAGCGAGGCATACACACCGTCACTCACGCCGCCTTGTCGTCCAAAAAACGCGTGGGTAATGGCAGGATGGGTTAAGGTGGGGGTGGTAATCATATTCAGGCTTCAGTTTTCAGGTTTTGAACAGCGTAAAACCGAACGCCCAGTAGGTCAAGCAGGTAAAGAAGTTTTTCCGACACCCGAACCCCCATACCCGAAAAAATTATCCACAGGCAAACGCAAAACCCCTTGACCGATTCTCTTGGTGTCGATATTGTCACATTCCCTTCTTATTTATCATCTCTCGAGTACTCTTCATGGCGCACCATATTTCTGCAAAAAAACGCATTCGTCAAACAGAACGCCGCACGGCCGTAAACCGCGCCCGTGTTAGCCGCATCAAAACCTTCGTGCGTAAAGCCGAGGAAACTTTGGCCGCTGGCAACCCTCTAGAAGCGAAGGCCGCTGTTTTAGCAATGGAATCTGAGCTAATGAGCGGTGTTTCTAAAGGCGTTATCCCGAAGAACACAGCGGCGCGTAAAGTTTCTCGTTTAGTAAAACGTCTTAAAGCGTTAAAAGCAGCGTAATGCTCTCATAAGAACTGCGCATAAAGCAGTCATTTTATACACCCTTTCTGTTGATTTTTTGTAACAGCTTTTTGTTGATGGCTTTTTGCGTCTTAAGGGATAGCCTGCATGAACGTAATGCAATGGACAACAGTTAAGGAACGCTTGCGTTCTGAAGTTGGCGATGCTGCTTTTCGCAGTTGGCTACAACCTGTTGAAATGTGTAGCGTTGAAGCACAAACGATACGCCTTTCTGTCCCCAGTAAATTTATGCGTAATTGGATTGAAAGCCATTATGGCGATCAAATCCGTAATTGTGTTCGCTTAGAAAACCCCCGCATTCATAATGTCGAACTCGTTATTACAACCGATAAACCCCAACAGGACAATACTTTACAAGCCGTCATTCCCTCCCCATCTTCAGATGACCCTGTTGATATTCTTAATAATCCACAACAATTCACCTCGTTGCTTGATCCCCGCTATACGTTTGACAATTTTATTGTCGGGAAATCGAACGAACTAGCATTTGCCGCCGCCCGCCGTGTGGCAGAGTCAGACGCGGTCGGCTTTAACCCTCTGTTTCTGTATGGCGGCGTGGGCTTAGGCAAAACCCACCTCATGCACGCTATTGCATGGCATATTGCAACGAAACACCCAAAACGGCGCGTTCTCTACCTTTCCGCCGAAAAGTTCATGTATCAGTTTATCAAAGCCTTGCGCTTTAAGGATACCATGTCGTTTAAGGAAAACTTCCGCTCGGTGGATGTGTTGATGATTGACGATGTGCAGTTCATCAGCGGGAAAGACTCCACCCAAGAAGAATTTTTCCACACCTTCAACGCGTTAGTCGACCAAAACAGGCAGGTGATTATCTCCGCTGATAAATCCCCTAGTGATTTAGAGGGCATGGAAGAGCGCTTAAAATCCCGCCTTGGTTGGGGGTTGGTCGCCGATATTCATCCCGCAACTTTTGAATTAAGACTCGGGATTTTACAAGCAAAAGCAGAAAAATTGGGGGCTGTTGTCCCGCACACGGTGCTCGAATTCCTCGCTACCAAAATTAATTCTAATGTGCGGGAATTAGAAGGTGCGCTGAATCGCATTGCCGCCCACGCGCAATTTGTAGGCGAACCTCTCACGCTGGAGAGCACGCAACGTCTCCTTAAAGATTTGCTCCGTGCTAACGACAAAAAACTCACCATTGAAGACATTCAAACCAAAGTAGCGGAACATTTCAACGTGCGAGTGAGTGATATGCATTCAGCGCGCCGTGCCCGCAACGTGGCACGCCCCCGCCAAGTGGCGATGTATCTCTCCAAAATCCTCACTTCTCGCTCGCTTCCTGATATTGGCAGAAGTTTCGGCGGCCGCGACCACACCACCGTGATGCACGCCGTTAAAACCATTGAAGAGTTAATAAAAAACGATAAAGCTTTCGCCGACGATGTGGAGATGCTTAAAAGGGTATTAGGGTGAAAGAGGCATCAGGCTGCAGGGATCAGGCATTAGCCAGAATTTCACCCCTGATGCCTGTTGCCTAACGCCTGTTGCCTATGATTGGAGATGTTGAAGAAAAGAGTATTAGGATGAGGCATTACGCCAAACCAATCCTCGCTGGCAGGAAGTATTTTTAACCATTTAACTTTAAAGGGGGCATCAGGCTGCAGGCATTTGGTATCAGGAAAAAAGTTTTTTGCCTGATGCCTGTTACCTAATGCCTGTTGCCTAGAACCTCAACCATGTCCCTCCTCGATACCCAAAAAGCCTTCGCCGAAAGCTGGTTTATCAAACTTCGTGATGATATTTGCGCGGCGTTTGAAGCGTTAGAAGACAACGCGTCTTGTGTGCTGAACGACAAGCCCGCAGGACGTTTCGAACGCACCCCATGGAACAGAGCGGAGGGCGGCGGCGGCGTGATGTCCCTCATGAAAGGGCGGGTGTTTGAAAAAGTGGGCGTGAATGTCTCCACCGTATATGGGGAATTTTCCCCAGAGTTTCGCGGACAAATACAGGGGACAGAAAACAGCGGCGCGTTTTGGGCAAGCGGCATTTCGCTCGTTGCGCATATGTGCTCCCCCCTCGTGCCCGCTGTCCATTTCAACACGCGGTTTATTGTGACAGAACAATCATGGTTTGGCGGCGGCGGGGATCTTACGCCCATGTATCCTGATGACGCAGAAACAGCCGTCTTCCATCAGGCGTTTAAAGAGGCTTGCGACAAGCACGACCCTGCCTATTACCCCCAATTTAAAGAGTGGTGCGACCGCTATTTCTTCCTCCCCCATCGCAATGAACCACGCGGTGTGGGCGGCATTTTTTATGACAATCACAACACGGGCAATTGGGACAATGACTTTGCCTTCACCCAAGATGTGGGACGCGCCTTCCTCGATGTCTATCCCCGTATTGCCGCTGCAAAACTTCACCTCCCATGGACAGCAGCCCAGCGCGACCACCAACTGCAACGGCGCGGCCGCTATGTGGAATTCAACCTGCTCTATGACAGAGGCACCACGTTTGGACTGAAGACAGGCGGGAATGTGGAGGCGATTTTGATGTCCCTGCCGCCTGAGGTGAAGTGGGGGTGAGGTATACCGCTCGCACCTCAAGATTTGCACAAACACCTTGCGAGCGGTAAAGCCCGCGCGGCGCTTGAGCGAAACGTTACGCATTCTTCATGTGCAACAGGTATAGTTACCCTCGCGACAAAAAGAAACCATAAAGCTAAAAAACTAATTTTAACTTTATGGCTCTAAATTGAACATATGGTTTTGAGAACGCTACTTTTTCACAATACCACTGAACTGATCATTAAGATTACTGCCTTCAAAAGAATTAGCTAGTTCCCAGTTTTTCTGTTGATGGTCCGTTCCGACAATCCCAGACAAACAGGAATAGTCATACTCAGTGATCTGAGTTAGTAACTCTCCCAAACGATGTGCATCTCGCGCTGACATACGTGTCAATTGATCGAGGCTCATTTGCGGATCATGCGGCAACATACGCCCCCAAGTGCGAAGGCAAAAATCCTGATAATCAGGTGTGTAAGTCATCAAAACGTGCCACACTCCGTCTGGTCGCAGACAAGGGTTTATAGTTGCCTTGTACACAACACTTTTCAGCGTTGTGGTGGCGATAAAATAGAATTTGAACGCATCGATATCTTGCGGATTTTGAACACGCTCAAGCAGAAAACTCAAGTCGTATTCATGCACCGCTCGAATAAATTCAACGCTCAAATCAGCCTCGTAGTTTTCACCACGATAGCTAAATTTCCATTTCACCTTTTCACTCAAAAAGTAGTTTCGGAAGCGGCTTGTTAAACCTTTCCTTGTCAACTTTAACCACTGATTCAAATCGAATAGAGTGTTACGTACTTCTATTGAAAATGACATACGTCTAGTTGCCCAATGGGACTTTTATAAACGATCTACAACGTTCCTAAAAACAATCGTAATCCTAACAAACTCCGAAGAGCTTGACACCCCCTAGAAGATGCACGCGCAAGAATACCCACACGTTAAGAATTAAATTCAAGCTAATATATATATATATATGTCAAGCATTTTAAGTATAAAATCGTCACGATGTTACAGAAAACTTGAAAATCCCTACTTTTCCCTCTAAACAGTCTGTCTTATGACCGATCTCAACACCCTCCAAACTACCCTTCTCTCCGCCATCAACACGGCAAATGACCTCACCGCGCTAGAGGCCGTGCGCGTCGAAGCGTTTGGCAAAAAAGGCAGTGTTACCGCGCTATTCAACACCCTTGGCAGCCTCTCCCCTGAGGAGCGCAAAGCACAGGGTGCGGTATTCAACACGCTGAAAGAAGCCATCGCCACCGCTCTCAATGCCCGCAAAGAAACCCTCGAGGCAGCCGCCCTCACCGCGCAACTTGCAAGAGAGGCGGTGGATGTGTCCTTGCCCCCCCTGCCGCTCCCGAAAGGCACGCTCCACCCCATCACCCGCGTGATGGAGGAAGTGACCGCCATTTTTGCGCGTCAAGGCTTCACGGTCGAGGTCGGGCCCGACATTGAGGATGATTTTCACAATTTCACGGCATTGAATATTCCCCCAGAGCACCCCGCACGGCAGATGCATGATACGTTTTATCTAGAGGCAACCAGCGAAAATGACACACCAATGTTGCTCCGCACCCACACCTCCCCTGTGCAAATCCGTACCCTCAAGGAAAAACAACCGCCGCTGCGGATGCTCGCCATGGGGCGCACCTTCCGTTGTGATTCGGACATGACCCACACCCCCATGTTCCACCAAATCGAGGGATTGGTGATTGAAGAAGGCATCCATTTTGGACACCTCAAAGGCACGATTGAGAATTTCCTTGCTGAGTTTTTTGAAATTGATGACCTGAAAGTGCGTTTTCGCCCCAGCTTTTTCCCGTTCACCGAACCCTCGGCAGAAGTCGACATCGGCTGTAAGAAAAGTAAGGAATCCTTACAAATCGGCATCGGGGACGATTGGTTAGAAATTCTTGGCTGCGGCATGGTGCACCCGAATGTGCTGAAAGCCGCAGGTGTTAATCCTGATACCCACCAAGGTTTTGCCTTTGGCATGGGGGTGGAGCGTCTCGCCATGCTGAAATACGGCATTCCAGACTTACGCGCCTTTTTCGCAAGCGATCTCAGATGGTTGCGTCACTATGGTTTTTAAAGAAGGCGCGAGGGGTGAGGCACGCGGCGCGAGGAGAGAAAAAACATCCTAAAATGCCTTCCTCCTCGAGCCTCATCCCGCGTGCCTCGCGCCTAATCCCTTCCCCCTCTCAACTTTCTCGAAAATAGATTATGAAATTCCCCCTCTCTTGGCTTAAAACCCACCTTGAAACCACGGCGTCTGTGGACACAATCAGCGATGCTTTAACCTCCCTCGGGCTAGAGGTGGAAAGCATCACCGATTATGCCAATATCTTAAAAGATTTTACGGTGGCAGAAATCGTGGAAACCGTACCGCACCCGAAGGCAGACCGTCTCCGCGTGTGCCAAGTCAACACCAAAGACGGCTTGAAGCAAATTGTGTGCGGCGCACCGAACGCGAGGGCTGGCATCAAAGTCGTGCTCGCCTCGCCCAACATTATCATCCCCGCCAACGGCATGGTGATTAAAATCAGCAAAATCCGCGATGTGGAGAGCAACGGCATGCTCTGCTCGTTCGAGGAACTAGGAATAGCGGGCGATAGCGAGGGGATTATTGAACTTCCCGCCGATGCTCAAGTAGGCACGTCTGCCCCAGCCGCCCTAGGGCTTGACGATGCGGTGATTGAAATTGCCATCACGCCCAATCGCGGGGATTGCTTGAGTATTCACGGCATTGCACGGGATTTAGCAGCACGCGGCATCGGTACGCTAAAACCGTTAGAAACGGTGGCACTCAACGCAACCACCAAAAATCCCTACACCATTACGCTGAACACCCCTAGTTGTTCGTTTTTCGCAACCCGCCACCTTGCGAACATCACCAACAAACCGAGTCCTGAATGGCTACAAAATCGCTTGAAATCCTTAGGGTTAAAGCCCATTTCGTCGGTGGTGGATGTGACAAATTTTGTGATGCTCAGCCTCGGGCAGCCACTCCATGCCTTTGATGCGGCGAAAATTGCGGGACATCACTTAGAAATCGCCCAAACCACAGGCGGGGAGCCCTTCTCAGCCCTCAATGGCAATACGTATACTTTACCAGAAAAAGCGATTGTTATCAACGATACCAGCGGGATTATCAGTCTTGCAGGCATCATCGGCGGGGCAAGCACCGCGTGTGCACTAGACACAACAACCGTGCTGTTAGAAGCAGCGGTGTTCGATGCGCCCACCATTGCACTCACGGGGCAGGCACTCACGCTCCAAACCGATGCCCGCTACCGCTTTGAGCGCAATGTTGACCCTGCTATAACGCAGTATGCCTTGGATGTGGCAGCACATCTCATTCAAGAAATTTGCGGCGGAGAAATTTCCACAATTTCTCACAGCGGCACTATCCCAAAAACCTTGAAAACAGTGCTGTTTGACCTGAATTCCGTGCAACACTATGGGGGATTAACCCTGCCTGTCTTAGAAATACAAAATATCCTCGAACGCCTTGGTTTCACAAGCAATCCAGACGATTTTCCGGTTGTTTTTGCAGGCAATGAACCACCGCAAGGCAACATCTTTGTAACCCTCTCTGTGCCATCATGGCGACACGACATCAGCGGGCAACACGATATTGTTGAAGAAATCCTCCGTGTGGCAGGCTATGCAAGCATTCCGAGCCAATCGCTCCCCATTCCCACAAAATTGCCAAAAACACCCCACAAACCCCAGCAACAAAGGGAGTTGGCGGTAAAAAAATTATGCGCCTCATTAGGCTATGCGGAAGCCATCACGTGGTCGTTCCTCAGCCCTGAGAAAGCCGCGCAATTCGGGCAACTTGACGCAACATTAGTGCTGAAAAACCCCATCAGCAGTGATCTGACCACCATGCGCCCCAGCTTATTGCCTAACTTAGTGCAAGCCGCCCTTGAAAACGTGGCACAAAGCGTGCGCGGCAATCGGCTGTTCGAAGTTGCGCCTGTGTATTTTTCCGCAAAGCCTGACGGGCAAACCGTTTGCGCGAGTGGTATTCTTTGGGGCGAAGACACAGAGAAACACTGGCTTTCAGCCCCAAAATTCGTGACCGTTTTTGCGGCAAAACACACTGCGTTTGCAATACTCGAACAATGTGGTGTCAATCCTGAGAACCTTATCCATGCAGCGAATGTACCCGCACACTTTCATCCCACCCGCTCTGCCGCACTCAAATTAGGGAATGTGGTGGTGGGCTATGTGGGAGAAATTCATCCAAATCTCACAGAAGGCTTAAAAATAGCGGCGTTCGAGCTGTTTTTGGAAAGATTACCCTACCCGAAAGTCAAAACAAAAAACACCCGTCAACCCCTTAAAAACAGCGCGTTTCAGCCTGTTGTCCGCGATTTTGCGTTTGTAGTAGAAGAAAATCTTGCCGCAGAAACACTGCTCAAAGCCATAAGACTGAGCGATAGAGCCATGATCAGTCATGTTTCTGTGTTTGACGTTTATACTGGCAAAGGCGTTGAGACAGGCAAAAAGTCGATCGCTATCGCCGTGCGCTTTGAACCCCTTGACAAAACGCTGGAAGAGGCAGATTTGCAGGCGTTGAGTGGTAAAATCATTGCGGCGGCGGAAAAAGTGGGCGGCATGCTGCGAGGGTAAATTCTTAGGTTCTGTTGAGATTTTAAGTATTTTGCAGACCAAAAGACGACAAATCTCAACAGAACCTACTCTCCGCCCAACAAACCCCTTAAATACTGCCGTTCCTGCCCTTCTGCACGATGCAGCTTCCCTTGAATAGTCTGCATGAGTTGGCGGAGTTGATTGGCCTCAGCGGCATCAGGCAGGGGATACCGATTATCAAGCGGGGTTTGCGAAGCAGCCCCTTGCAATGAGGGAAATGGCAGGGACGGATTTTGTTGTTGCAGTTGCTGGGCTGCCTGTTGCAGCGTTTTTTCCAGCGCATTCACCGCGTCATGTTGGGCATCCAAACTTTGCTGTTGCTGTTGTGCGCTCAAGGCTTTTAGGCTTTGCTGCATCGCCTCAAGTGCTTGATTCAAGCCGTCTAGGGGCAATTTTAATCCTTTGCCTTGCGTCATGATTTTTTGTAAAGCGGGAATAAGTTGTTTTTGTGCGTTAACAAATTTCTCTAAACCTTTGGGAATATTGGTATTTCCTGTTTTTTTTAACAAGCTGCGTTGTGCTTCGGTGATGCTTTGCATCTCCTCTAACAACGCGAGGGATTTTTGCAGTTGTGGCGACATTTCTTGGGGATTCTGCAAATTCTCCATCATCTGCTGCAGGTTATCTAAGCGTTTAAGGGCATCCTCTGGCTTGCCGCTATTGGCAAGAGTCTCGATGGATTCTAAATATTTCTGCAAGCCACTCATGTTAATGAGCGGCTTTGGTGCGCCTTTGGGTGTTTGTTGCGCTGCCATGCTTTGCATATATTTTTCTAGTGCGGCGGCAAATTCCTTCAAGGCTTGTTGCAGGGCTTCGGCGCTGTGTTGCGGGTTGGCAAGAAGTTCTCTTAGTTTATCTGCTGCTTGCCGCATCTGTTCTGCTTCTCGCCCTACCGTTCCCTGTTCAAGACGCACGGCTGTTTGCCACAATAATACCGCTGCACTTTCAACGGGACTTTGCGCTATATTAAGCCGTTGCAGCGCACTGATAAACGACAGATAGGCCGTGAAATCTTTTTGGAAAATCGGTGCAGAATTTTGCAAATAGGGGCTTAAAATAGTCACCGCTTGCCTTGGCAGCATCTCCTCGCTGATCAATTTTTTGCGTATCTCGATTATATGTTTAGCCATAGGATGGGTGAACACGCGCTCAGGTAACGGAATGGTGACAGCGGGCGTGATGGTCGTCTGCCCCGCGCTATCCGTGGCGAGGAGCGATAATTCGACATTTTGTCCTGCAAATGGCAAGTCGCTAAAGTCCGCTGTGGCTTGCGTTTTCAGGGTTTTAAGCGGATTTTCCCAACTATACAAGGTTCGTTGATAGGGCTTGTTTTTGAGAGATGTTAGCACCACGGCAATACTCGTAATGCCATAATCATCGCTTGTGGAAAACGGCAGCGTGAGACTGCCTTGCTGGTTGAGGATAATTTTATCGGTGAACGTAATCTGCGGCGGCAAATCGGCAATCACGTTAATGTGCCACGGCGTAGCCGTCAGCAGCCCATTCCGCAACCGATACGCCCCACTTTGTGTGAGCGGCGTATTTAGTTGTTGGTCATGGTTGTTATGGTCAATAAACCGCAAGGTATCCCCGCCATTCTTCACCGTCAGCGGGAAAAAGGTATGGCGTGCCGTTAGCTTCAGGACAGAGCCTTGCGGCACATTGATTTCTTTAGCATCGGATGGAAGTTGTATTGCCGCAATTTTTGTATAGGCGGGCGGTTCAATCCACCCTGTGACAGGAGGCAGGACAGTCAATCCCTCGATGGCAACAGCGGGGCGGAACGTAGTATAAATATTGTGGCGAGCAGCGGAAGAAAGCAGCAACACCAGCGACAAGAGCATCGCAGAGGCGATTACAGCAGAATATTGAATACTGATTACTATTTTAGTTTTGAAGGCAAACCTGATGCTTTTTAACTTCCTTGAAAGCCACGATTTTGCTTGGTTTTGATGCAGGTGCCACAGTGCCTGTTCCAGCGGGGTTTTTGCCTGTGAGGGGGTATCTTTTTGCACCGCAAACGGCTGGTGTTTCAGGCGGCTTGCCCGTTCAATCTGCTGTTCTGCTTCCTTTTGGGTGGGAAACGGCAGGGTGCGGAGCGTTTTGACTATCCCATACACCACAAACCCGAGTGTCGCCAACACGCACAACAGATGCAGCCATAACGGCAACAACAGCCATAATCCTGTGCTTGCAAGGATGACAAAAATCAGCGCAGTGAGCGCAGTATATTTAAATTTTTCGACAAAACGGTGAAGATACAGCCAAGCCTGTGCTTGCCAATAGAGGGTACGGGAGAGCGTACGGGAAACGGGGTTCAGTTTTATGTCAACCACGGCGCATCCTGATAGAGTCGTTGCAGTTCCGCATACTCAGGGCGGCGTTTGATAATCGCGTGCTTATCGCCCTCCACCAGAATTTCCACAGCGGGCAGCCGCATGTTGTAAGACGACCCCAGCACCGTACCATATGCCCCTGTATCCAGCATTACAATCACATCGCCTTCTGCTAAAGTGGGCAGGCTGATATTGCGATTAAACACATCGGTTGATTCACACACAGGGCCTACCACATCGTAGGATTGTGCGGGCTTATGGGATTGGTGGAGGGGTAATAACTGATGTTCTGCTTCATAGAGCGCGGTACGCATAAAGTCATTCATGCCTGCATCCACCACCGCAAAAGCCTTATGCCGTGTCTGTTTCACATAAATAACGGACGTTACCAGCACGCCTGCTTTGCCCACCAAATACCGCCCCGGTTCGAAAATCAATTGCAGCGGCACCCCGTGCGTTACGCGTTTTACCATCGCGCCAAATTCTGCTAAAGGGGGGAGTATTTCCGCGTTATAGGCAATGCCAAAGCCGCCGCCAAGGTCAAGCCGTTTCAGCGGATAGCCTTCCGCAATCAATTCTTTGGCAAGAGCCACAACTTTGGTGAATGCTTGTTCAAACGGCGTGAGGGAAGTGAGTTGCGAGCCAATGTGCACCGCAATCCCTTCCACCGCAATATTTGTCAACGTTTTGCTCAGACGCAAAATATCGGGGATACTGTCCCACGCGATACCAAACTTATTTTCGCTGAGGCCCGTCGTAATTTTCGCGTGCGTTTTCGCATCCACATTAGGGTTGACGCGCAAGGCAACCCGCGCTGTTTTATTAAGCGTTGCTGCAACCGCGTTAATGCTTTCCAGTTCCTCGGCGGATTCCACATTGAGTTGCAAAATATTGCTGGTAAGCGCGAATGCGATTTCCTGCTTGGTTTTGCCCACGCCTGCAAACACAATTTTTTGTGACGCAATACCGCATTGTAATGCAAGGCGTAATTCGCCCTCGGATACCACATCTGCGCCTGCCCCCTGTTGTGCGAGCAGCTTGATAATGCTGGGGTTCGCGTTCGCTTTCATCGCATAGCAAACAAGCGCGTTTGTGCCGTCAAACGCCTGTTGATAGTCACGAAAGGCTTGTTTTATCGCGCTTGCGGCATAGCAGTAAAACGGCGTTTTTATGGTTGCAGCAAGCGTTGCAAGGGACACGTTTTCGGCGTGCAGCGTGTTATTTTTGTAGGTGAAAAAGGACATGATATTATTGCTGGGCGGGATACTGTTGCGGATAGGTTGACGGCACACCCTTTGGCGGTTGCAAGTCACCGCGCACGCCACAGGCAGCAAGCAGAAAACTCACCATACATAAATACATTACTCTCCTTACCATCCCCGCGTCTCCTTCTCATGGTTACGCAATATCATCTGCTGTTGCTGATAATCTTGCGGCACTTCAATTTTCTGGCTGCGATCAACTTGGTGGGGCGTTGTATTCGGCAACGGTGTTGTCACTTCATCAATGATGTTCAGCGTGGTGCAGCCCGTTAGCAGCACAAAACATAATACCACACAAAGCCCCCTCACCCCAACCCTCTCCCAATTTTTTTTGAAAATGGGGGGGAGAGGGAGTACCCGCGTACTGCTTGCCACAATTTTTTCAATGCTAGCACACAATTGAGAGCACAAAGAAAGCCCCCTCTCCCCTTGTGGGAGAGGGTTGGGGTGAGGGGTATTAATATTGTGAGGGGTAATCATTTTCAACTCCTTATGCTCCCAAGCCCGACAATGCCGCCGTAATCGCCTGTTTTACCCGCACAGGGGCTGTTCCGCCCAAACTTTGCCGACTATTCACGGAGGCTTCTAAGGTAAGCACAGACAACACCTCTGCTGTGATGCGCGGCTCGACCGTCTGCATCTGCTCTAAAGACAACGCATGAAGCTGTATGCCCTCAGTTTCTGCTATCTTCACCAACGTTCCTGTCACATGATGGGCATCGCGGAACGGCATGTTGAGGGTACGCACCAACCAATCGGCTAAATCCGTTGCCGTGAGATAACCCTTTTGTGCAGCCACCAGCATCGCCTCGCTGTTGGCAGTCATGTCATCAACCATGCCTGTCATCACCGCAAGGCAAACGCTTAAGCTGTCATAGCCATCAAACACAGGCTCTTTGTCTTCTTGCAAATCTTTGCTATAGGCAAGCGGCAAGCCCTTCATCAGCGTGAGCAACGCGGTTAAATCGCCAAACACCCGCCCTGTTTTGCCACGAATAAGTTCTGCCGCATCAGGATTGCGTTTTTGTGGCATAATGGAACTGCCTGTCGTGTAGGCATCGCTTAAAGAAATAAAGTTAAATTGCGGCGTACACCACAGCACAATTTCTTCGGCAAAACGCGAGAGATGCACCATGGTGATGCTTGCACAGCTCAGGAATTCTGCGGCAAAATCCCGTGCCGAAACAGCATCGAGCGAATTACGACACGGGTTGTTAAACCCCAGTGCATTGGCGGTTTGATTGCGATCAATCGGAAACGGCGTGCCTGCCAACGCGGCAGCCCCTAGGGGGGATTCATTCAGGCGTTTGCGGCAATCTTGGAAGCGGCTTTTGTCCCGCCCGAACATCTCTACATAGGCAAGCAAATGATGTCCAAACGTGATGGGTTGTGCGGGTTGCAGGTGGGTAAACCCTGCCATAATCGTCTCGCTATAGATTTCTGCCTTGGCAAGCAACGCCTTTTGCAGCCGACTCAGCTGCTCTTCCACACTCTCAATCGCGGTGCGTACCCACAGCCGAAAATCGGTTGCCACTTGGTCATTGCGTGAACGCGCCGTATGCAAGCGCTTTGCAGGGTCTCCCACCAGCGTGAATAACCGTGTTTCCACATTCATATGAATGTCTTCAAGGGCGTCATCAAACGGGAATGTATCATCTGCAATTTCTTGCGC
>JBILKT010000058.1:0-8945 GCA_044376545.1 Alphaproteobacteria bacterium | reverse complement strand
TCCGCGATCTTTGCGTCACGTTCTTCCATTCGTTCTGTCTACTCTAAAAAATAAGCTTTGTATAGGGGGGCTGGGGTGTTACGTTTATATACTGGAAGAGGTACTAGTGCCTAGTGCCTCGCGCCTTGAAGAGTACCTAGGGAGTTACTAAGTTTCTAAAACAGCCGCTTGCTCACACCACCAAGGGGCGCGTTATAAAAATCCAACAAATCGACTATATCAGGGAACATGCAGAATAGGGCGCCTCTAAAAACCTCTTTTATCGGGATGAGTGGTTAAGGAGCGAGGATGCAAAACAGCAACGCTGTCTTGACCCGCAAGCCAATGAGACTTGCCAAACACAAGCCCCAAAGGGCGAAGTGATTGGTTTAGGCGGAATTGGCTTGACAACGCCAATCGCCCGAGAAAAGAGGTTTTTAGAGGTGCCCTATAGTATGTCCTGTGTGGCAGAGGAGAGCAAGTACCCTGTCTAACAAAAAGCCAAAGGGGGCATAAGCCCCCTTGGTTAGTAGCTTCCCTTTCGGGAAGCGGACATTCACATTGTGAAGCCGTATATGATATAGGTAATAACTTGCAATGCAGGTATTGTCAATATTTTTTTGGCGGCAACCAATCCAGCACGCGCTTGAGTACAATCTTAAACTCTTCTTCTGATAGTCATCGTATGCCATTACGGCCAACAGAAAGGCGGCTTACAGCAAGGGTTGTAACCTTATCGCAAATCGCCCAGCTTTTCCGATCATCTATTGTGGTAGTCAACGGCACTGCCCATTCGTTATGACGCTGTTCTAATGTAGAACAGGGCACCACGGTAACCGCTCCATACAGTGTTGCACGGTGTGATAAAACAATCACGGGTCGACACTTCCAAAGCTCTGGCAGTTGTGCATCTTCTGGAAAGTCACACCAATAAAGCTGGCGTATTTTCGGAGCTGATTTCAAGCGCGGCGGTATTCTGGGTGGGGGCGTTTCGAGTGTCATTTTTGAGTTTTCCACTATAGGAAAACACCCATATTATTAAAAACAAAGCCTTACAACAAAAAACCACCCCTGTTGCCAAGGGCGGTTTTTCTTTAAAATAATAGAGTATCGCAAACGGTTTAGAAGTCGCCACCCATACCGCCCATGCCACCCATACCGCCGCCCATGCCGCCACCAGCAGCGTTTTTCGCTTCTGGTTCGTCAGCAATCATAGCTTCAGTGGTAATGAGGAGCGCTGCAACAGAGGCTGCATCTTGCAGTGCGGTACGCACCACTTTGGTAGGGTCAATAATCCCTGCTTTGATCATGTCAACGTACTCGCCGTTTTGCGCATCAAAGCCAAAGTTTGCATCGTCGCTTTCCAGCAATTTGCCTGCAATTACTGCCCCATCAAACCCTGCGTTTTGCGCGATTTGACGCACAGGTGCTTGCAGTGCACGGCGGACAATTTCAATCCCTGTGCGTTGGTCTGCATTGGTTGAGGTGATTTTGTCGAGTGACTTAATTGCATAGAGCAACGCACGACCGCCCCCTGCAACAATGCCTTCTTGTACTGCGGCGCGGGTTGCGTGCAAGGCATCGTCAACGCGATCACGACGCTCTTTCACTTCGGTTTCGGTCGCTCCGCCCACGCGAATTACTGCTACACCGCCAGACAATTTTGCCAAGCGTTCTTGCAGTTTTTCTTTGTCGTAGTCAGAGGTGGTTTCTTCGATTTGGTTGCGGATTTGACCACAACGCGCTTCGATTTGTGCTTTTTGACCCGCACCATCAATAATGGTGGTGTCATCTTTAGTGATACGCACTTTTTTCGCCGTGCCGAGCATCGCAGGAGACACATTCTCCAACTTAATGCCCACATCTTCGCTGATAACCGTTGCACCTGTCAGAATCGCAATATCGTCCAGCATCGCTTTACGACGATCGCCAAAACCGGGAGCTTTTACGGCTGCCACTTTGAGGCCACCACGCAGCTTGTTTACAACTAACGTTGCCAAGGCTTCGCCTTCCACGTCTTCAGCAATGATGAGCAGCGGACGACCACTTTGCACCACAGACTCCAAAACAGGAAGAATTGCCTGCAAGCCACCCAATTTCTTGTCATGCAACAAGATAAAGGGGTTCTCGAGTTCACAGGTCATTTTCTCAGAGTTGGTCACGAAGTACGGAGAAATGTACCCACGGTCAAACTGCATGCCTTCAACAACGGTAAGGTCTGTCTCGAAGCTTTTCGCATCTTCAACGGTGATAACACCTTCGTTACCCACTTTGCCCATCGCTTCAGCAATTTTGTTCCCAATGTCAGCTTCACCGTTTGCAGAGATGGTGCCTACTTGCGCGATTTCTTGGTTGGTAGAGATTTTTTTAGAGCGCGACTGGATGTCTTTCACCACAGCAGCAACAGCAAGGTCGATCCCGCGTTTCAGATCCATCGGGTTCATGCCCGCTGCAACAGATTTTACGCCTTCAACCACAATGGCACGTGCCAAAACGGTTGCGGTGGTGGTGCCATCGCCTGCAAGATCATTAGTTTTGCTTGCCACTTCACGCAGCATTTGCGCACCCATGTCTTGGAATGGGTTTTTCAGTTTTATTTCTTTAGCAACAGACACGCCGTCTTTGGTGATGCGTGGTGAACCAAAAGATTTTTCGATAACCACGTTACGCCCTTTGGGCCCTAAGGTTACAGCAACGGCATCGGCAAGAATGATAACGCCTTTGAGCATTTCATCGCGTGCATCTGAGCCGAAACGGAGTTGTTTAGCAGCAGTCATAATAGTTCCTCATATTGTGTTAGATTAGACGAAAAAAGGCATCTGGCATTAGGGTGCAGGCATCAGTAACCTGACGCCTCATGCCTTAAGCAGCTTTTTTAGCGGCAGACGCGCCTTCCAGCACGCCCAGAATGTCTGATTCTTTCATGATAAGCAGGTCTTGACCGTCTATTTTCACTTCCGTGCCCGACCATTTGCCGAACAGAATCACGTCACCCGCTTTTACATCAAGCTTGTGAATCTCGCCTTTATCGTTTTTGCTACCCGCACCCACAGCAATCACTTCGCCTTGGATGGGTTTTTCTTTTGCCGTGTCAGGAATAATAATCCCGCCAGCGGTTTTTTCTTCCGCGTCAATGCGGCGTACGAGTACGCGGTCATGAAGGGGTCTAAAGCTCATGGTAGTACCTCTTTAGGTTGGTTATATCAATATTCGGAAGGCAAAAATGCATTAGCACTCACACCCAACGAGTGCCAGAGATGTAGGAAGTGCCGCCTGCAATGTCAAGAGGGGGGATGAATTTATTTATAAAACAGGATGCGTCTGCACCCACTCGCGCAATACATCATTCATGCGCGTTTGCCATCCCTTACCCGCAGCACGGAACGCTACCAATACTTCATCATCGAAGCGCACTTTAACGGCGGTTTTCTTACTCCCCTTGGGGCGGCCACGACGAATTAACACACCATTCCTATGTATTGCGGCACGCTCAAAGAATCCCTCATCAAGCTCTGGTATCTCATCATACTCTTCTTGTGTGATGACATGAGCATCAATTTTGGCAAAATCACTGCTGAAAGAGTTCTGCATATCGCTTTTGTTCGCGTCCATTAATTTTCCTCATCGAAATGACATGACGGCTTTCACCGCGTTGTGTCCAAACGATAATCACCATTCGCCCCTGCAAAAAACCCACTGTACGCATCCGCACCTCACCATAAGCAAAACGAGTATCTTCCTCGCTGTATGTTTCGCCCGCGAATACTTTTGCCGCATCTCTAAAGTCTAACCCTCGTTCAGACAGCGTTTTTTCCCACTTAACAGGGTCAAAGGTTATCATCATTATATTTATTGTACCTGCATTTATTCAGAAAAGCAAGATTATTCGTAACTCCCTGTCATCTTCTGGTTCTCAAGGGACGAGGCACTAGGCACGAGGGATAAGGGATAAGAGATAAGGAAAAAGAAGGGACTATTTTGATACTCTTTCTTTTCCTCGTCCCTAGTGCCTAGTGCCTAGCGCCTCGTCCCTTGAAGAGTAGCGAGGGAGTTACGATTATTCCGCAATATCGAACGACAAATAGTTTTTGTAGCCATTAAAGCCGGTGCGGAGACACTCGCTATACGCCCCCATATGCCCTATTTCGATGTAATCGCCTTCATCAATGTCTTTTGGCAGGTAGAACGGGCCTTCCATCATATCAAGAGAATCACAGGTGGGGCCCGCAAAACGGAACGGCAGCAACTGATTAGACAAATCACCCGTCACGCGGATGGCATTGCATGGGAAACGAAACGCAACAGTTTTGCCTGCGTCAAACAAACCGCCGTAGGTACCATCATTCAGATACAGCAAATGATCTTTGCGCAGCTCCACGCGCACCACAAGGCTTCCCGCTGTTGCAACTAACGCCCGCCCTGGTTCGGCAAATCGCTCAAGATGCAGTAATTTATTATCTTGAAAAGCAGCATCAATCGCCGCCATATACACACCCAAAGAAGGCGGATTCATGTCAGGATATGCCACCGCAAAGCCACCACCAATATCGATCATCTCAACAGACACGCCGCTGGCTTTGATAACAGAGGCAGCATAGCTAATCGCTTGGGTATAAGACGCAGGATCCATGCATTGCGAACCAACATGGAAGGTAACTCCCAGTTTTGCCGCTTTAGGACGCGCCGCTTGCAACAATGCCAGCGCCTCATCAAAATCCGCCCCAAATTTTTGTGACAAGTCAATTGCCGCACTACTTTTGTGTGGCAAAGAGAGACGCACGAAATAAGACAGATCTTTGGCGTTATGGGTTTGCTGCTGAATTTTTGTTAGTTCATTTTCGCAATCCACGGCAAAAACGCGCACACCATAGTGTTGATAGGCCTCCGCAATGGCTTCCCGTGCTTTCACAGGATGCATAAAAAATAGCGTTGCCTTGGGAGCGTAGCGACGCACCAATTGAATTTCGTCTAAGGATGCAACATCAAAATGGCTTACTCCCGATTTTGCCAAGGAAGCCAACACTTTGCGTGAGGGGTTCACCTTCACCGCATACAGCGTTGTCCCATTGAATTGTTGAGCAAAATCGATTGCCACACGCTCAACTAACGCGTGCCGCATCAAATAAGTTGGCACGGCAGGATGCAGTGCGTGAATCAGCGCACGAGAATTTGAGAACGCATGCGTTTCAAATTTTCTTATAACAGCGGATGAAGAGATGTGTTTTTTAACAGCAGTGCTTGCCGCAACAGCATGCGACAAAGAAGCAGAATTCATTTTCATGAACATGTCCCCCCTGATTGATTCCAACGGTAACCTTCGCGTCAGCAGGGATAAATCCCCGTCTAAAGTAAAAGTACGTCGTAGCGTAACCACTCAAGGGCCATAGGCACGTGCGTATAGCGTACAAATACCGTTTTCAGCAAAGAATGCAAGAATTTTTTTAAGAGCTTGTCCCGAAACTAACGTACGAGGAGAAAGTTGAGATTTTTGCAGCCAAAAAGATCAATTTTAAACTTGTGCGTTCGTTTCGGGACAAGCTCTAAGACATCACAAGATCTTTACGGTCTTTTTGCGTTTTGTCTGCGTCAAAAGGTATACCGCTCGCACCTGAAGATTTGCAAAAAGGTCTTGCGAGCGGTAAAGCCCGCGCGGCGCTTGATCGTTTCATCGCAACTTCTTCAGTTGCAATGTCTATATGACCATAGCGATATGCGCCTTTTTCCTTGCTAAAACACAAAAATCTTAGCAAATCTCTTGTGTTTAATTCTCAACAGAGCCCAATATGACCTGCCTTCTTTCCGCCCTCCCTCCCTTACGCGATGTTATCAGCAACGCGCAACTTTCCGCGAAAAAGTCATTTGGCCAAAACTTTCTACTCGACCTTAATTTGACGCGCAAAATTGCCCGTGCGGCGCACATTACCCCTGAAGATACGCTGATTGAAATTGGCGCGGGGCCGGGGGGATTAACACGGGGGTTGCTGCTGGAAGGGGCGCAAAATGTTATCGCGTTTGAGAAAGACCTGCGTTGTGTGGATGCATTGCAGCCACTA
This sequence comes from Alphaproteobacteria bacterium, assembly GCA_044376545.1. Taxonomy (GTDB): domain Bacteria; phylum Pseudomonadota; class Alphaproteobacteria; order JAJTHO01; family CANGXP01; genus CANGXP01. The sequence continues at coordinate 2,913 of JBILKT010000058.1, read as the reverse complement.
GTAGACGCTGCTAACGGGCGGCTCACGCTGATTCAGCAAGATGCGCTTACAGTGGATTATCGCACGCTGGGTACGTTCCCGCGCAAGGTGGCGGCTAATCTGCCCTATAACATCTCCACGCCGATTCTGATTTTGTTGCTGCAACAGCTTAGCGCGTTTGCAAGTCTGACGCTGATGTTCCAACGGGAAGTGGCGGAACGCTTGGTGGCAAAGCCGCGCACCAAGGCGTATGGGCGATTATCGGTGTTGTGCCAAACGCTGTGTGAGGTGAAAATGCTGTTTGATATTCCCCCCAGTGCGTTTGTGCCTGCGCCGAAGGTTGTCTCTACCGTGGTGCAGCTGATTCCTAAAAAGGACTTTGCAATCGCGGGCAGGGTTGGTGTGGCGGCTGCTCGCACACAAGAAATTTTTGATATGGCAGGATTAGAAAAACTCACCGCCGCTGCTTTTGGACAACGTCGTAAAATGTTGAAAAGCAGCCTTGCCAGCATCCGCCCCGATATTACGCCGTATTTAATGTCGGCAGGCATTGCCCCCACCGCACGGGCGGAGGAACTTTCGCATGAGGATTTTTTGACGTTGTTAGCGGTGCTGTGATAGGACAGAATGATGACGCGCATCTCTCTTTCCTTTCTTGCAGAATCACGGTCGCTCCAACAGCTCTATGCCTTCTTGAATGAACCACCGTTTACCACAAAATTTGTGGGCGGGTGCGTGCGCGATAGTTTGCTTAATCGAGTGGTCACGGATGTAGACATGGCAACCACCGCGCTCCCTGACTCTGTGGTGGAACGGCTGCAGCACCACGGCATTAAAACGCTGAAGCACGGACTGGAGCATGGCACGATCACAGCGGTGCTCGCGAATAAACAACGCGTTGAAATAACTACCCTCCGCAAGGATATTAAAACCGATGGCAGGCACGCCGTTGTCGCCTTCACCGAGGATTGGACAGTGGATGCCGCACGGCGTGATTTCACCATGAATGCCCTGTATGCCGATGATACGGGGCAAATTTACGACCCCCTCGGCACAGGGATTACGGATGCACAACAGGGCATCGTACGGTTTATTGGCAACGCGCAAGAACGCATTACAGAGGATGCGTTACGCATCTTGCGCTATTTCCGTTTTTTGCCGCTGTATCACAAGATACGCTCGCACCCCTTGGATATAGAAGCACTCAACGCCTGCAAAAAACTGAGCAAAATGATTGAGCGGCTTTCAGGCGAGCGCATTCAACAAGAAATGCTTAAAGTATTGGAGCAATCCCACCCCCTCCACTCTTTGCAACTGATGCAACAAACGGGCGTGCTGGACTATGTACTGGATGATGCCTTATACCAACCCTCTTTAAAAACTAAAGAAACTGGACCCCTGCCTTCGCAGGGGATTCTTCCTGAGTATGCAAAAATAGGTCGAATCCCCTGCGAAGGCAGGGGTCCAGAAAGTTTCAGAAATTTAATCGGGTTGGTATTAGTGCCTGATTTAAGCAACACATCGTTGCTGGCGAAACTGCAAGAAACAGCACACCCTCATTCGCCTATGGTGTGTTATTTATGGGCGTTGTTAGGGGGGAACAGGCACGCTATTGAGCGTATTACACACCGCTGGAAACTCCCGCGTGCCCTCTCGTCACAGCTGTTGATATTGAGTGACGTTAACCCGTTAGAAATTGACTTGCGGGATAACGCAACCCGCTGGCGGTTAATCGATGAAAATCACTACAGCACGCTGTATGACATCATTATGCTGTATTGTGCCACGCATGATTGCAGCAATACCCCCCTGCACCAAGCCCTTATAGAAGAGGCCTTTGAGAGTCGTCTCTTGAAATTCCCGCTCTCTGGCAAAGACCTAAAAGCCATAGGGATAACGGAGGGCATTGCGCTGGGGGACGCTTTGAGAGCCGCACGCCAAGCGTGGGTGGAGAGAGGATTTACGTTGGATAAAAAGGCGTTGTTGGCGACACTGAATTGTTAGTGCAGGCTTATCGTGTGATGGGGCAGTTCTAAAAACCTCTTTTCTAGGGCGATTGGCGTTGTCAAGCCAATGCTCGGAAGCCGCACGTACCCTTTGTACGCTTACGTTTCCTCGCATTGTCTTTCCTAGCCACTCATCCCGATAAAAGGGTTTTTAGAGGTGCCCGATGTCTATAGACAGCTCAATGCTGCCCTCCCATAGCTGGATAGTGACAACTTTTTCTCGGAAAATAAAAATAATTCTAGACAAAGATATATATATATTAGTGTTAATTTGACCTTTCATGGATTAACATTAACCATGTTATCTAAATCTAAATCTAATAAAGCCCTAAGAATTTTAGGGTTAGGTGCACTATCTCTTCTCGGCTGTGGAATGTTCTGTGGAGTCCTCCTTGAGAGGATATGGCAACGTTCTTCCTATACTTCCCATACAATTACCTCTTACGTGGCTCACGGTGGCAACGGGTCGCTGGATCCTATATTGGTGTACAAAGTTCAAGGGAACATTGCCCAAACGGAGCATTTTGTTTCGTTCGATTGTATGGACGATCAAAACTATCCAAACATTGTGTCCATCAATAAAAAACGTGTGAAGTTTTACTTGGAGGGGGAAGTGGAAGAACTTCGAGTAGAGAAGAACAAGATCAATCCAGATCTATTTGTACTGGAGGTCTGCCATCCATAAGCCGTACACCGTGACAAGCACTCATTAGGAGGGGGAATTCTTTGGAATTCTCCCCTTTTTTTTTACCCCCTACCGTTTCGATACGCAAAACACCCCGCCCTTAGAGCTTGTCCCGAAACTACCGTGCAAGTTTAAAATTGATCTTTTTGGCTGCAAAATACTCCCAAAATAGGGAAAATACCCCAGTATATCCCGCTATTTTGGGGGGATTTTTCGCTCAAAAATCTCAACTTTCTCCTTGCA
>JBILKT010000057.1:0-9006 GCA_044376545.1 Alphaproteobacteria bacterium | reverse complement strand
AGGTCAAAAACAGCGTTTTTGTCCCTGATTTGGTAAAATGCCAAAAATAAAATCATTGAAAATCAATGTATTGCAAATTTTATAGGGGGCTGGGTAGTTACGCTTTTTCAACCGCAAGCCAATGAGACTTTCTTTTTACAAGCCCCAAAGGGCGCAGCAAAAAGATTAGTCGGAATTGGAAAGCGCAAAAAAGACGAGCACTGCGTAAGTCCTGATACATACTCTCTCTGTTTATTTACACATCCTTCCGTTATTTTCTCATTGACTACCCATAAAATCCCATGCTATCCCATGTCAGACCAAAAAATAACAAAAGAATACCTCCCCCAACTTTCATAGCCCAGCGCATACTGCTGGGCTTTTAACTTCATGATGGGGAGCTTTGGTTATTGTGGCGTAAGGCACTATCCTCATGGCACTTTTTTTATCAACCTACGTCAATAAAGTTGACAAAAAAGGCCGCGTTTCCGTGCCGTCGTTGTTTCGCGCCGAATTAGAAATGCAGAAATTTCAAGGGATTGTTGTTTTTCGGTCGTATAAACATCCCGCACTCGAGGCATTCGGGCTTGACCGCATGGCGCAACTCAGTCAAAGCCTCGATAAAAGTTTTAATCTTTTTTCTGATGCGCAAGACGACCTCTCCGCGTCTATTTTTGCAGATGCACAACAACTCGGTTTTGACGGCGAAGGCCGCATCACCCTGCCCGATGACGTCGCTGCACACGCTGGCATTACAGAAAGTGCGTGCTTTGTGGGACGCGGCGCAACATTCCAAATTTGGGCACCAGAAACCTTTAAAGCACATCAAGCAGCAGCCCGTGCCCGCGTGCAACAAGGCAACGTGAGCATTGCGCTACACGGTCAGGAATCGGGACAATAACATGATTCAAAGCCCCCACATTCCTGTGATGTTGCAAGAAGTGCTGGTTGGATTGCAGTCCACCACAGCAGGGCATTATGTGGATGCAACATTTGGATTGGGGGGGTATAGCAATGCCATTTTAAGCAACAACCCGTATAATACGCTCACCGCGTTTGATCGTGATCCTGCGGCATGCCCCTTTGCTGAGGCTATCAACAACAATCGTTTCCGCTTTGTGCCTGAACAATTCAGCAAGATAGGTGATTTTTTAGAGCATGATAGCGTGAGGGGCGTGGTCTTTGATTTAGGGGTGTCTAGCCCCCAACTCGATATTGCTGAACGCGGCTTTTCGTTTCGCCTCGACGGTGCATTGGACATGCGGATGAGTCAATCAGGCATGAGCGCGGCCGATGTGATCAATACCTATCCCGAAGAAGACATTGCCAATATCCTTTACGAATACGGCGAAGAACGATTTTCACGCCGTATCGCCCGCATGATTGTGGCAAAACGTGCTGAAAAACAGATTTCCACGACCACAGAACTTGCCAATATTGTGCGCAGTGTCCTGCCGCGCAAAGGCAAGGATACGATTGACCCTGCCACCCGCACCTTTCAAGCGTTACGGATTTATGTGAATCAAGAACTGCAAGAATTAGAGCAAGGATTGGCGGCTGCCACAAATTTATTAGCAGCAGGCGGCAGATTGGTGGTGGTTTCTTTTCACTCCCTAGAAGATCGCATTGTTAAAAATTTTATGCGGGACAATAGCACGATTCCTAGTGTTTCTCGACATTTGCCACAGCAAAAGGCCCTTGACATGCCACTCAAAACTATTTCTCGCAAAGCAATTTTGCCGTCTGCACAAGAGATTTCCTCAAATCCTCGTGCCCGTTCTGCAAAATTGCGGGTTGCAGAAAAATTCAATCCCCTATAAAAACACCATAAAAAGGCATTAGAACCATGAAAAAACTTACTCTATCTTCTTTTTTGCTGTCGCTCCTTGTGTGCACTGCTGTTTTTACCCTTAAATCCAAAGTGAATGCGCTGAACGCAAAAATAGCCGACACGCGTCTTGCTATTGCGGAGGCGGAACAATCGCTCCATGTCCTACGCGCGGAATGGGCACACGTTAGCCAGCCCGCTTTTTTACAATATTTGGTTGATAACCACACAACACTCAGTCCCATTAGTGCACAACAATTCGCACGGATGGAAACATTGCCAGAACAAACCGTTGCAGCGAATGCCTTACCCGCTACGTTGCACCAACAAACCGCCTCTAACGCTGTTCCTACTTGGGATATGACACAAACCGTACAACGCTAAAATACCCTCATCATGTTCGCGGGTCTCCCCCTTATTGCCTTAGTCACTGATCCTTTTGAAACCAAGGCATTACGGCGTGCCAAACAACGATTGCTCGTTTTTGCTGTTTGCTGTGTTGCTCTTTTTGTTATTGCAAGCATTTCCCTTGTAAAACTGTCGTTTTCTGCCTCTACGAAAAACCAGAAAAATCTCTTGAGTGCCCCCAAAGCGTATCAGCCAGAACGCGCTGATATTGTTGACAGAAATGAGATTTTGCTTGCAACAAATCTTGTAACACATTCCCTTTTTGCTAATCCGCAAGAACTTATTGAGCCAATTGTTGCGGCTGAAAAGCTCACCAAAATATTTCCCGATTTATCGCTAGCAGATCTCAAAACGAAACTCCTTTCGGACAAAGAATTTGTCTGGATTAAGCGCGGACTTAGCCCGCAACAGTATTTAGCCGTTAATCGACTTGGCATCCCCGGCTTAGATTTTAAGCGCGAAGAACAGCGTGTTTACCCCAAAGGGGCATTCGCCGCGCATATCTTGGGCTACACTGATGTGGATGACACAGGGATTGCAGGCATTGAGAAAACGTTTAATCAATCCCTAAAGAGCAAAAAACAACAAGTCTTTCTAAGCATTGACGAACGAGTGCAACATATTTTGCAACACGCCCTCACCCAAGCGATGACGGATTTTAACGCCGTTGCCGCAGGGGGATTGGTGATGGATATTAAAACAGGCGAAGTGCTCGCGCTGTCTTCACTCCCCCAATATGACCCCAATATGGCGCAAACAGCCCCCAAAGATGCCCTATTCAACCGCATGACGCTAGGCGTTTACGAAATGGGCTCAACGGTAAAAATTTTCACCTTCGCGATGGGCTTAGAAAACGGGACTGCAACGTTAGAGAAAATGTATGATGCACGGTTTCCGATTAAAATCGGCCGCTTTACGATTGATGATTATAAAGCCAAACACCGCTGGTTGAGTTTACCAGAGGTTTTTTTACACTCCTCCAACATTGGTTCGGTGAAAATCGCGCTGGAAGTAGGCGTGAGTAAACACAAAGAATTTTTGCGAAAACTGGGGCTGCTTAGCCCCTCAACCCTTGAGCTCCCTGAAATGGGCGCACCGCTTATTCCGAATCCGTGGAACGAAGTCAATACCATGACGATTGCGTTTGGGCATGGCTTGTCTATCAATGCTATTCAGCTTTGTGCGGGCATTGGCGCGGTGTTAAACGGCGGACAGTTCATCCCCGCAACCTTGATTAAAGATGGCAACCGCAACAAAACGCCCATTCCTGTTATTTCCGCCGAAACATCGGAGACGATGCGTCGCCTGATGCGGATGAATGTTATTGCGGGCACGGGCACAAAAGCAGATGTTCCTGGTTATTATGTTGGCGGGAAAACAGGGACGTCGGAGAAAAACAGTGCCAAAGGATATAACAAAAAAAGCTTGCTTTCCTCCTTTATTGCAGCCTATCCCATGTATGATCCTCGTTACCTTGTGTTTGTGATGGTTGACGAACCAAAACCCTCCGCTAAAAGCCATGGTTATGCAACAGGCGGATGGGTTGCAGCCCCTGCGGTGCGCGAGGTCATTGCCAAGATGTCGCCCCTGTTAGGTATTATGCCTGCGGCGGTGGATGATTCTGCGCTGAACGCCTCCCTTGCTATTACGACAGGATTTACAGGAGAGACCATTGCTGACCACTGATGACTTTGCCGCTGCTGAAATGGGTATTGCGCCAACAATAACCAGCATTACGCTTGACTCGCGCAATGCCGTTGAAGGAGCATTGTTTATCGCCATCACGGGGAATAAAGCAGATGGTCTCACTTTTATTGAGGATGCTATTCGTCGTGGGGCATCCGCTGTATTGGTGGCAGAAGAACAAGCAGACTCTTTACGAGAACTTCGTATTCCTATCTTAACCAGCAAAAATGTGCGCCGCAGTGCAGCCCTCCTTGCCGCACGATTTTATCCCAACGCCCCCGAAACCGCTGTTGCCGTCACAGGCACAAACGGCAAAACGTCCACCGCTTTTCTTGCGGAACAACTCTGGGAACTCAATGGTTTTTCAGCGGCGAGCGTGGGCACTTTGGGGGTGCACGCACAAAAAATGGTGACGGCAGGATCGCTCACCACGCCAGACCCGATAACGCTCCATGACAATTTACAAAAACTGGGGCAAACAGGCGTAACCCATGTTGCTTTGGAAGCCTCCAGCCACGGGTTGGATCAGCACCGCCTCGATGGTATCACCCTCAAAGCCGCCGCGTTTCTCAATTTGACACGAGACCATCTCGACTACCATCAAAATGAAGCCGCTTATTTTAACGCAAAAGCGATTCTCTTCTCGAAAATTCTTCCAGAAGGACAGACGGCTGTTTTACCTGTTGATTCCTCCTATTTTGGCGCGTTGCAGAACATCTGCACTGTGCGCAATCATAAAATCATCACGTTTGGCACACAGCACGCTGATTTGCAGGTTATGAGCGTTACGCCAACGGCCAAGGGCCAAGAACTCACCTTGTCTTTATTCGGAGAAACATTTTGTACGTTTCTGCCCCTGTTCGGCACGTTCCAAAGCACGAACATTCTTGCGGCGATGGGGCTTGCCTTTGCGACAGGCATATCGATGGACACGCTGATTGCAACGCTACCGCGTCTTTCTGGCATTAAGGGGCGCATGGAAAATGTAAGCCCCGATTCCATCCCGTTTAATATCTTTATTGATTACGCACACACCCCCGATGCCCTTGAAAAAGCCCTGCAATCCTTGCGTGTACACACCACAGGGAACATTCACGTGGTGTTTGGCTGTGGCGGAGACAGAGACACAGGCAAACGCCCGATTATGGGGGAAATCGCCGCAAATCTTGCCGATTTCACCATTATAACCGATGATAATCCCCGCACGGAAGATGCCAACACCATTCGCGCGGAAGTTGCGGCTACCAACCCTACCGCACTGAATATTGGCGAACGAACCCTTGCCATTGCCACCGCCCTTAACAATGCAAAAGCGGGTGATAGTGTTCTGATTGCAGGCAAAGGGCATGAAATGGGGCAGATTGTTGGCACGGTAACACTGCCCTATTCCGATCATGCGGCGGTAAAACAGGTGCTGGGTATTACATGACGCCGCTGTGGATAACCAAAGACCTAAAAGCTGCCCTCTCCCTGCCCATACCCGCAGGCATTGCGGCAACGGGGGTGTCTATCGACACGCGCACATTGCAACAAGGAGACGTGTTTGTTGCGATTACAGGCGAGCATAGCGACGGCAATACCTTTGTTGACCAAGCCTTTGCCAAGGGGGCGGCGGCGGCAATCGTGCGTGCGCGCTCTTCTCACGCCAACACAATTCTTGTGGATGACACAACGGAAGCCCTTGAAAAACTCGCGCAGTATAGCAGGCAACGTTTCAGCGGCATATTAATTGCGCTGACGGGTAGCGTGGGCAAAACCACCGCAAAAGAAATGCTGCTGCATTGCTTGGATAAACAACAGCCTAGCTTCGCGACCATCGGCAATTTGAATAATCATTTTGGCGTGCCGCTTACGTTGAGCCGCCTGCCTGCTGATAAATACTACGCGATTATTGAAATGGGCATGAATCATGGCGGCGAGATTGCCCCGCTCTCGTATCTGGCACAGCCACATGTTGCGCTCATCACCACCATTGCTGCCGTCCACATCGGCAATTTTGCGAATGGCTTGAAGGGCATTGCCAACGCTAAGGCCGAGATTTTTGCAGGCCTAAAACCAGACGGCATCGCCGTTTTGCCGCTTGATACGCCCTATTTCGAGACGTTGCAGCGTGCAGCGCAAACGCACCAAAGCATTACCTTTGGCAATACCCCTGCTGCTGACTGCCAACTGCTTACCACCGCGTACACCCCTGAAAATGTTACTGTTACCGCACGCATAGCAGAGAAAACCTATCACTTTACACTCACAGCCCCTAGCCCCGCACTAGTACACAACGCCCTTGCAACATTGGCAGTCTGCCATGCAATCAACGCAGATGTTGCCACAGCCGCACAGGCCCTAGAAACATACACGCCTCTGTATGGGCGCGGCATGGTACAAGCAGTCTCCGTTAAGGGCAAAACGCTGACGTTGATTGATGAAACCTATAATGCTAGCCCTGCTTCGATGAACGCCGCCATAGAAACACTAAGGCGACGCGCTGTGACAGGCAGGCGCATTGCCGTGTTGGGGGATATGTTGGAACTAGGAGAACACCGTGATACTTCACACGATGCGCTCATCGATGTGTTAAAAAACAATGCGATTGACAAAGTTTTTGCCGTTGGCCCTGCTATGGAAAAAGTTTTCATCGCCCTCCCGAAACACATACAAGGCATCCATGCACCCACTGCAGAAATGCTTGCGTCTTGTTTACTTGATGCGCTAGAGTCTCGCGATACCGTCATGGTAAAAGGATCGGCAGGCATGAAAATGCAAACGATCATAAAAAAAATACTATCGTAAAATCATGCTCTATACTCTCTTCCTCCCGCTTGTTGATCACAGCGTATTTTTCAACCTGTTTCGTTACATCACGTTTCGGAGTGGCGGGGCACTTCTCACTGCCCTCATTATTAGCTTTCTCTTTACCCCTGCCCTTATTCGCTGGTTGAAACTCAAACAACACGGCGGGCAACCTATCCGTGATGATGGTCCTGCCTCGCACCTCCTTACCAAAAAAGGCACACCAACGATGGGCGGACTCATGATTTTGTTGAGTACCTGTCTGAGCACCGTGCTGTGGGCAAATCTTGAAAATATGTTTGTGTGGGCAATATTGATTGTCACGCTAGGATTTGGACTGATTGGCTTTAGTGACGACTATCTGAAAGTCACCAAGCGCAACACAAAAGGCTTATCAGGCAAAAAAAAACTGGTGTTACAAACACTGTTTACACTGATTGCGATTATTCTTATTTATCGTGCCACAGACTCCAGCCTGCAACACAAACTTGCCGTCCCTTTTTTCAAAGACGTCTTGTGGGATATGGGCGGGTTCTTCTTTGTTTTTAGTATTTTTGTGATTGTGGGCGCGTCTAACGCCGTGAACCTGACGGATGGATTAGATGGCCTTGCAATTGTTCCCGTGATGATTGCAGCGGGCTGCTTTTTATTAATTAGTTATCTAACTGGCAACCTTGTGTTCGCCAACTACCTTAAAATTCATTATGTTGCAGGCGCAGGGGAAGTGACTGTTTTTTGCGGCGCACTCATTGGAGCGGCTTTGGGCTTTTTGTGGTATAATGCCCCACCTGCACAGGTTTTTATGGGGGATACAGGTTCCCTTGCCTTGGGCGGTGCTTTGGGGATTATTAGTGTCATTACCAAACACGAGCTGGTGCTGGCGATTATTGGCGGGCTGTTTGTGATGGAGGCTGTCTCGGTTATTCTGCAAGTCGCCTCCTTTAAACTCTACAAAAAACGTATTTTCTTGATGGCACCCATTCACCATCATTTTGAGAAAAAAGGCTGGTCTGAACCAACTATTGTGATACGATTCTGGATTATTGCGCTAATTTTGGGACTATTTGGTCTTGCAACCTTGAAAATACGATGATCATTGCCTCTCTTTATCAAAACAAAAAAATTGCCGTGCTGGGCTTAGGGAAAACAGGTCTTGCGGCCTGTGCTTCGCTTAAAGCGGGTGGCGCAACCGTTCTTGCATGGGACGACACCCCCAAAGAACGAAAAGCCGCCACCGCTGCAGGACACACGGTGACAAATTTTGACGATATAGAATGGGACAATATTGATGGTTTCTTGCCAAGTCCCGGCATTTCATGGAAGCATCCGTTTATTAAGGCGGCCATTACCGCAGGGGTTCCACTGTTAAGCGATGTGGACATTCTGTTTGAACATGCCCCTCACGCAATTTTTATTGGTATTACAGGCACGAATGGCAAATCAACAACCACCTCGCTGATTCATCACGTCCTTAATGCTTGCGGTATTCCCGCACAAATTGGTGGAAACTTTGGCATTCCCACGCTGGCACTCACCCTCGATACGAAAGTATTCGTATTGGAAATGTCTTCGTATCAACTGGAATTATGCGAAAAAACCCGCTTTCATCGGGCAGTTTTTTTAAACCTTACCACCGATCATTTGGAACGTCATGGCACAATGGAAGGCTATTTTGCTGCAAAGATGCGTATTTTCGCGCAACAGCAGCCCAGCGATATCGCCATTGTTGGTATGGATGATGCGTATGGAGGCGATGCCTATCATACACTGTTTCTCAAGCAAACCCAAACGGTCATCGCTATCGCAACACACGCGTTAAAAATTCCTAGCTATTTTACCGAATTCAATCAGCTGGTTGATGCCAAAACATCTGCAGAAACAGCAGTATTAGATCTTTCCAAAGTGCTCGCATTACCAGGCATACATAACGCGCAAAACATTGCGGCGAGCTTTGCCGTTGCAAACAGCATGGGGCTAGAAGATAGCGTTATTGCCCGCGCAATCCAGAATTTTAAAGGACTTGCCCATCGACAAGAACGCGTTACACACCATAACAACGTACTCTATATTAACGATAGCAAAGCAACAAACGCCGATGCGGCAGCAAAAGCTCTTGCATGTTATAAAAATATCTACTGGATTATCGGGGGACGCCCCAAAAAGGGCGGATTAACACTCGCTGAACCCTATTATCAAAATATCACGAAAGCCTATTGCATCGGCGAAGCGGAGGAAGAATTTGCAGGGTACATGCAGGCAGCAAAAATTCCATTTTCGCGTGCAGGCACGATAGAAAATGCGGTAAAACTTGCCCATCA
>JBILKT010000215.1:0-2756 GCA_044376545.1 Alphaproteobacteria bacterium | reverse complement strand
TGCAATTTTATGGCAAAGTGTCCAGCGTTGTTGGGATGCTTATTGAGATTAAAGGCAACACGACGTTGCTTTCCGTTGGCGACAGATGCCGCGTCTATGCCCGCAATAATACCATTATCCCCCTTGAAATTATTGGCTTTAAAGGCGATGTCGCCCTTGCCATCCCTTATACAACGCTCGACGGTATTGGTCTTGGCAACAAGGTGCTCTATGAACAAGCGGCCCCCGTGGTATATCCCAGTGATGCGTGGTTAGGCCGCGTTATCAATGCTTTTGGCGATCCCATTGATGAACAAGGTGCTTTAGTACAAGGCGCAAAACCACAAGCGATTAAAGCAAATCCCCCGCCCTCTCATGCGCGGGGGCGTGTTGGCAAAAAGCTCAATCTCGGCGTGCGGGCGCTCAATATTTTTCTCACCTGTTGTGTCGGGCAACGCTTAGGTATTTTTGCAGGGTCGGGCGTGGGCAAGTCAACAATGATGTCGATGTTTGCCAAGTTCACTGAAGCAGATGTGGTGGTAATTGGGCTCATCGGTGAACGTGGCCGTGAGGTGCAAGAATTTATCGAAGACGATTTAGGCATTGAGGGCATGAAGAAAAGTGTGTTGGTGGTGGCAACGTCAGACGAGTCACCGTTGATGCGTCGTCAAGCCGCCTATATGACCTTAACTGTTGCGGAATATTTTCGCGATCAAGGCAAAAATGTGTTGTGCTTGATGGATAGTGTGACGCGCTTTGCTATGGCGCAACGGGAAATTGGGTTGTCAGCAGGGGAACCGCCTACGTCAAAAGGCTATACCCCCACTGTTTTTACAGAGCTTGCGAAATTATTAGAACGCGCAGGGCCCGGTCTCAAAGGTTCCGGCAGCATCACAGGATTATTTTCCGTGCTTGTTGAGGGCGATGACACGAATGAACCCATCGCCGATGCAACACGCGGTATTTTAGATGGGCATATTGTTCTCGAACGAAAAATTGCCGAACGGGGCAGGTATCCCGCCATTAATATCTTGAAGAGTATCTCGCGTTCAATGCCCGATTGTAACACCCTTGAGGAAACAAAATTGATTAACCGTGCCCGTGGCATGCTTGCTGCATATGAAAACATGGCGGAACTCATTCGGCTTGGTGCCTATAAAAAAGGCACGGATGCCGCTGTTGATGAAGCGATTGTTCATTACCCTCTCATTGAGGATTTTTTAACCCAAGCCACCTATGAACAAAGTACCTTTGATGAGGGATACGAGCGGTTGTCAGAGATTATTACCCCGAAACGTCGGGAAACGTATAAAATATAGGAGAGAAAAAAATGCAAGCCCTTGATACCATGATTAGACTGCACAAATTTCAACTGGATGATAAGCGCCGAAAATTGCGCGAACTCCGCGATTTATCACAGCAAATGCAAGCCTCTCTACAACAGCTTGAAGCGGAAGTTGTACGCGAGCAATCGCTCGCAGCAAACAATATTGGAACGCAAAAAATATTCAATAGCTTCAAAAAAATGGCGGATGCACGTAAACTCACACTTCTCGAGTCCCTTGAAAGGCTTGAGCAAGAAGTGATGACAATTACCGATGAAATTGCAGAAGCCTTCACTGAATTAAAGCGTTTTGAAATTACCAAAGACGAAAATCTTGCAAAAAGCAAAAAGCAAAAACTCTATCAGGAAAACCAGCAACTTGATGAGGTTGCGCTCCAACGATTTCGTCGGGGGTAGTTACGATTATTTTTTTAATGCACACGCACCAAAGGCATGATACGCAGAAAAAATGGCAGGGAGCACAATAAAAATTCATACAACGGAAGACTTTAACGGGATGCGCAAGGCGGGGCGCTTAGCGGCGGAAACGCTGGATTATATCACCCCTTTTGTGGAGGCGGGGGTGACTACAGAGACCCTCAATATCCTGTGCCATGATTTTATTATAAAAGCAGGGGCGATTCCCGCTCCCTTAGGCTACAGAGGATTTCCTAAGTCAATTTGCACCTCGATTAACCATGTTGTGTGTCATGGTATTCCGAGCGAAAAAAAACTCCTTAACGGTGACATTATCAATATCGACGTGACGGTGATTGTGGATGGCTGGCATGGGGACACCAGCCGCATGTTTTATGTAGGACAACCCAGTCGCCTTGCGCAACGTCTTGTGGAGACAACCTATCAATGCATGATGCGCGGTATTGAGGTTGTGAAACCCAATGCTACCTTGGGCGATATGGGGCACGCCATCCAAACATTGGCAGAATCCGAACGTTTTTCAGTGGTGCGGGATTTTTGTGGTCATGGTTTGGGGAGGATATTTCACGATGCGCCCAGCATTCTCCATTATGGAAAAGCAGGGCAGGGGGATGTGCTGCAAGAAGGGATGTTTTTCACTATTGAGCCCATGATTAACGCGGGAACATGGCACATTAAGGTTCTCAGCGATGATTGGACGGCAGTAACGAAAGATAAAAAGCTATCTGCTCAATTTGAGCACAGCATCGGGGTGACAGCGACAGGCTATGAGATTTTTACGGCATCGCCTAAGGGGTGGCATTGCCCGCCTTACTTGTAAAAATGGTCGGAGTAGCGGGATTTGAACCCACGACCCCTAGTCCCCCAGACTAGTGCGCTACCAGGCTGCGCTATACTCCGACAATCAAGCAGGCAAGCTCTTACCCTATCCACAGCAAAAAGCAAAGTGTCTTGCATGTGAAAATTAAAAAAAGGCATAATGGAAAAAAAGGGGGGCTGCTAGAGAGTATTTAAC
>JBILKT010000214.1:0-2759 GCA_044376545.1 Alphaproteobacteria bacterium | reverse complement strand
TTTTTGCGCAGCGAGCAGGGAAAAAGCATCGCTTTTTCACGCGCAAGCCAATGAACCTTGCTAAACACAAGCCCGAAGGGCACAGTGATTAGCTTAGGTGGAATTGTCATCACTCCAAAATAGCGGGGTATACGGGAGTATTTTCCCTATTTTGGAGTGATTTTGCAGCCAAAAAGATCAATTTTAAACTTGTGCGTTAGTTTCGGGACAGGCTCTTAGGTTTTCGGTTTTTGACAGCAGCCCGAAAACCGAATCCCGAGAACCTAAAACCTCGACTTACTTCTTTTCAAAAAACTTCAGAAAATCACTATGTGGTGACAACACCAGCGTGGTGCTGTTGCCCGTCATAGTGTTACGATAGGCCTCCAGCGAGCGGTAAAAATCATAGAATTTTGGGTCTACAGAAAAGGCATCCGCATAGATTTTTGACGCCTCAGCATCGCCCGAACCACGCAAGCCTTGGGCTTCTTTTTCTGCTTGAGCAACGGTTACGGTACGTTCTTTGTCAGCGGTTGCACGAATCTGCAACGCTTCTTGCTCCCCTTGCGCACGGAATTCTCTCGCTTCGCGTTCCCGTTCCGAGACCATGCGCGCAAAAATAGATTCGCGTGTTTCGGTGGGCAGTTCTGCCCGGCGTATCCGCACATCAATAAGTTCCACCCCCAATGTCGCAATATCATCGTTCATGTTGGTGCGAATCTTCTCCATAATATCGTCACGCTTGGGAGACAGCACATCCGCCAGCGTATATTTCCCTAACACTTCGCGCAAGTTAGAGTTAATACGGTCACCCAAGTTGCTCCGCGCTTGTTCAATGGTACGCAAATTTTGGTAGAATTTGAGCGGATCCACAAGGCGGAAATAGGCGTAAGAATCAATGTTAACGCGCTTTTGATCCGCCAAAATCACCTGTTGTTCAGGCGGTGAAATATTTTGCGCTTGTTTGGGGTAATACACCACATCTTGCAAAAACGGGACTTTCACTTTTAGCCCCGGTGTGGTGTGGGCTTGCTTGAATTGCCCAAACTGGAACACCACGGCTTGTTGACGCATGTTAACGATAAAAAAGGCATTGAACAACAGGAACACAACGCCCGCGCCAATGCTGAGTAAAAACTGTAAACGCTTACTTTCCATGACGGATATTCCCTATTTCTTTAGATCATTCAGCGGCAAATACGGCACAACGCCTGATGCCCCTTTTGCGCCATCGCTGATAATAACTTTTTTCGTGTCTTTGAGGACAGCCTCCATTGTCTCTAGATAGAGACGCTTCGTGGTCACATCTTCGCTTTGTTTATAGGCATTATAAATCTTGGTGAAGCGATCGGCATCCCCTTTGGCTTTATCCACAATTTGCTCGCGATAGGCTTGGGCTTCTTGAGCAATCTTTTGCGCTTGCCCTTTGGCTTGCGGGATCACGCTGTTGCGATACGCATCGGCTTGGTTACGCAATTTTTCTTTGTCGGCACGTGCCCGCTGCACATCGTTGAACGAGTCTACCACTTGTTCTGGCGGGCTAACGTCCAACAACTGCACATTTTTAATTTCAATCCCCGTACCATATTGATTCATCATCTGTTGCAGGCGGATAATGGTTGCCTGCTCAATGTCACGGCGGCGCTCTGCCAAAGCATCTAAAATCGGGCGCTCACCAATCACGCCGCGCATCACGCTTTCCGCAGAGGATTTTAGGGCTTCTTCAGGATAGGCAACATTAAACACATAGTTGCCGCCATCCTTAATGCGCCAGAACACAATAAAATCAATATCCACAATATTTTCATCGCCCGTGAGCATCATGCTTTCTTCGGGCACATCGCGCCTATCTGCGCGAGAGCGGTAATTACCAGAAGCGGTCTCAAACCCCACCGTTATGCGATTTTCCCGTGTGACAACAGGGCGTTCAACAGAACCAATGGGTGAAGGCCAATTCCAATGCAAACCGGGGGGTGATGGATTTGCGGCATTCGTCCATTTCCCAAAGGTCATTTCAATGCCCACCGCATCAGAATCAACGCGGTAAAATCCTGAAACACCCCATAATGCTACCGCACAGGCCACGCCAAACAGAATAAATTTGGGGCTAAGACCATTCCCTCCGCCATTCGGCATGCTCATTTTCTTAAAGCGATCTTGGCTTTTACGAAAAATCTCTTCGAGATTAGGCGGCTGTTGCGTGTTGCCTGTAGGGCGTTTGCCCGTGTTCTTGTTGTTATTATTCGGCGCACCCCATGGATTCGTATTGGGCTTCTTGCCGTCTTCATCATCACCCGCCATTATGCGTGCTCCTTGTTATTTTTTGCGTTTATATTATGTAGGGGCTGTATAAGAAATTACAAGGAAGAGTTTTTATGGAAGAAGTGCTGCGTGTGCTTAGGACACTGATTAATCCCGCCACGGGAAAAAATATTGTTGCAAGCGGCATGGTTAAGAGCGTGAAGGTGACGGATGACATAGCAGGCTTCGTTTTGGAAGTGCCCGCCAAACAAGGCAAAGAGGCAGAGCCGTTGCGTCAAGCGGCAGAAGCCGCGCTCTTAACCGTTGCAGGCATTAACAGAGCACAAGTGTTGCTCACCGCCCATCTTGACGGCAGCCAACCTGTGCCGCCGCCTCAACAAAAGCGGGGGAATATTGGTGCGAGAATGGTGTTGCCCGAAATCCGCAATATCATTGCCGTTGCAAGTGGGAAGGGCGGCGTGGGAAAATCCACCGTTGCGGTGAATCTTGCGATTAGCCTCCAGCAGCAAGGCAAAAAA
>JBILKT010000213.1:0-2760 GCA_044376545.1 Alphaproteobacteria bacterium | reverse complement strand
TCCCAAAAATACCTCCATTCAAAGACTCATGCGGAAAGCTCTTATGAACCCAGATTTCCTATTGACTTTGTGTGTTTTCTAATGCGATTGCCCTGGGGGGCTTCCCCAGGGCGATTGCATTAGAAAAAATAATCCATTGAAAAATAATGGTTTTTTCAGAATTTTAACATTAAAGCCTATCGCGTAACATATTGTTTTTAAAGGAATAAAATTCCTAATGCGATTGCCCTGGGGGCTTCCCCTAAAGTGGTAACGCGATATCTAGTCCATGCGTTCCCGCCCACTTCCATGGCGGTGGCATTTTGTTTATAATATTCTATCATTTCATCTGGTTTGTCTGTGACCGTCGCCGCTAAATCTCGGTTCATGCGCGGTTCAACGACAATGAGTTGCATTGTTGGTATTGTTTCACGATTATTAAAGGCAACGATAGTTGCGGGGATGCTCCCCATTGATTGCCCTGTAATGCTTTGAATTTTTCCAGGGAAGCGCGTGTTGATATTTTGTACAAAAGCATCGAGTTCCGCTGTTTGTTCTTTCATGCCATTGTACAGCAGATTTTTTAAATCGGGGAGCGTGTCCCGTTGCGGTACATCCGTTTCTAAGCCAACAACGAAAATATGAATGGCACCCGTTTGCGTGTCACGATAGGCAACCGCTCCTAGCCCGCCTTTATCGGGTTGGCGGCGGCTATCAACAATCTGAAAACGTGCATCAGGACTGACAGCGATTTTTAGAAATTCTTTTGCAAAGACTGCGTCGCCTAATGGCGCAGAGGCATCCCAATTTTCTGGCGTTGGCTGTTTGCCATTAATGAGTCCTGTATTAAAACTGCCATATAAAAGGGTGACGTGCTATTGGGGAGATAATCCTGCGAGTGTTGGTGTAGGCGTGGTGAGGGGAACTGAGTCTTGGAGTTGATAAAATTGCCGTGTGGGGTCAGTTATGGAACCTCGAATCGCAGCGCTTGCCGCAACTGTATTAGCAAGACCCGTTCCTGCTTTGAGAGTAAGCAGGCTAGGATGGGGAGTGTTCCCAAGGATTCCTGTTAAAGCAAGGGCAGATGTTGCCGTTATTAATGGAATAGCAAGGAATTTAAAAGAGAATTTAAAAACTTCATTGAAAGACATGTGATTACCAATTTCATGTTTATTTATTCATTCTTACTATTTTTTATCAACTAATGCAATATATTTAACAACCGCCCCTCGCAAAAAAAACATCTTGCTCCCAATATGGGAATTATGCTATAAATCATTTATGCGTATTATAAAACGACAGACGTTGCAGCAGTTTTGGGAGAAGCATCCAGAAACAGCGCAACCGCTTAGGGCGTGGTTTCAGATGGTGCGTGCAGCCGCGTGGGAGCATAGCGCAGACATCAAAGCAATGTTCCCAAAAGCTAGTATTATCGATGCAGAACGTGTGGTGTTTAATATTTGCGGGGGGAATTACCGTTTGGTTGTGGCGGTGCATTATGCTGCAAAAATTGTGTTTATCAAATTCATCGGCACGCATGCACAGTATGACAAAATTGATGCTGCTACAGTAAAGAGTTTTTAGGGGGATATATGAACATCAAACCACTACGCACCGCGCAAGAGTATGAGCACGCTGTTGCGCGTATCGAAGACTTGTTTGACGCCCAAGCAGGTAGCCCTGCTTTTGACGAACTAGAAGTGCTCGGCACGTTGGTAGATGCCTATGAAATGCGGCACTTCCCTATCGATTTTGCAGATCCTGTGGAAGCAATTAAATTTCGGATGGAACAACTGGGGTTAGAACGGAAAGATTTGGAGCCGTATCTTGGGTCGCGGGCGCGTGTATCGGAGATACTCAATCGCAAACGACGATTGACGTTGCCGATGATACGCGCTCTTTACAAGCACTTGAATGTGCCTGTGGAGTGCCTTGTGCAACAAGTATAACGCTCGCATCTGAGAGCTTGTCCCGAAACTAACGCACAAGTTTAAAATCGATCTTTTTGGCTGCAAAATCACTCCAAAATAGGGAAAATACTCCCGTATACCCCGCTATTTTGGAGTGATTTTTCGCGCAAAAATCTCAATTTTCTCCTCATGCGTTAGTTTCGGGACAAGCTCTGAAGATCTGCAAATAAATCTTGCGAGCGGTAAAGCCCGCGCGGCGCCCAGGGCGATTGCATTAGAAAAAATAACTCGTTGAAAAATAATGGTTTTTCAGAATTTCAACATTAAAGCCTATCGCGCAACATATTGTTTTTAAAGGAATAAAATTCCTAATGCGATTGCCCTGGCGCGGCGCCCCAGCGAAATGTTGCGCATTCTTCATGTGCAACAGGGATATAGTGCAAAAAAAGACCGAACCTTTTAACAATCTAATCATTTTAGACTGATAAAAGATTCGGTCGAGTGCTTAAGGAGAGTACGATGTGCAATTAATACTAAATTAACCATTATATGTCTGTGATTAAAATCACACGCCTGACGTTTTTCGCGAAAAAAAAGAAAATATTACGTAACTACCTAGCTACGGTCATCTTCTGATCCTCAAGGCACGAGGCACGAGAAAAAAGAAGGGACTATTTTGATACTCTTTCTTTTGGGCAGTTCTAAAAACCTCTTTTCTAGGGCGATTGACGTCGTCAAGAAAAATGTCTGAATCCGCACGTACCCCTTAGTACGCTTACGTTTCAGAAATTTTTCTTTCCTAGCCACTCATCCCGATAAAAGGGTTTTTAGAGATGCCCTTTGCCTTGTCCCTCGTGCCTAGTGCCTCGTG
>JBILKT010000056.1:0-9137 GCA_044376545.1 Alphaproteobacteria bacterium | reverse complement strand
CTAGAGCCGCCTGTGTGGGTGCATATCGTTATATGGTCGGTATATACGATTGGCGGCAGCATGGTGTTGCTCCGCCCCATCAAATCCCTGATGGTGGGGTATCAGTATCGGTTTCGGCGTAACGAATTGAGCAACAAAGAATAGACTGCTTGAAGCCACCCGCAACACCCGCTACAAGCATGTATGCTCCTCCTTCACCGCTATATCTTCCGCCAGCTGCTCGTCTCCCTCCTTGTGATTACGGTGAGCTTGGTGTCGGCTGTGTGGCTCACACAGTCGTTGCGGTTTATTGACTATGTGGTGAATAGAGGATTGAGCCTGAGCCTGTTTTTCACGCTCTCCAGCCTGATGATCCCGAGTTTCCTCGTGATTGTACTCCCCATTGCGTTGTTTGTGGCGGTGTTGGTGGTCTACCACCGATTAACAGTGGAAAGTGAGTTGGTGGTGGCACAAGGGGCAGGTTGCAGCAATCTTACCCTTGCAAAACCCGCCTTGATAACAGCACTACTCGTAGCACTACTTGGGTATTCCATCACACTCTATTTCATGCCGCACAGCTATCGCGCGTTTAAAGACTTGCAACACGATATTCGCAGCCAATATTCTGCCGCACTCCTACAAGAGGGGGTGTTCACCCCGATTGGTGCGGATATGACAGTGTATGTGGGCAAACGGGCAGGTGATGGCAGCTTACAAGATATCCTCATTCACGACACCCGCCAGCCGCATCGCATCGTGACGATTCTTGCCAAACAAGGTGCGATCGTCAATGTGAACCAAGAACCGCGCTTGCTGGTTATCAACGGCAGTCGTCAAGAATTTGACGAGAAAACGGGGGGGCTGAATATGTTGTATTTTGATCGCTACACCCTCGACATTAATAACGCTACGACAGCATTAGCAGAAACACGCAAACGCACCACCCAAGAGTATTTCTTATTAGAACTACTCAATCCCAGCTCAGAACTACCGCCGCGTGAGCACCAGCGTTTGCGGGCCGCAGGGCACAGTCGCCTTGTTAGCCCGCTGTATGCCTTTCCGTTTACCCTCATTGCCGTGCTTACGCTAATGGGCGGCACGTTTTCCCGTCGAGGATACGGCAAACGGCTGATGATAGGCGTGCTCTGCATGGCGGGACTACAGGGCATCAGCATCGGCGTTGAAAACATCGCCGCACAACAAAGCACCGCCATTCCGTTGATGTATATCACAGCACTACTTCCAAGCATTACCTGCTTGTATTTGTTGGTTGTGGGCAGCCCCCGCCTGTCCTTTTTAACACATCGAACGCAAGGGATGGGATCGCTATGACTGCGCTTTCCCCTACTCTTTGTCGCTATTTCGCAAAGCACTACCTGCTGTGGCTTGCCCTCATCACGGGCAGTCTTGCCGCTTTAATTTTCACGGTCGATATTTTGGAATTATTACGGCGAGGCAACAGCCGCGAAGGACTCGAATTAGGGCTTGTGTTTAAAATGGCAGGCTTCAAACTGCCTTATACAGCCGAAAAAATTTTCCCGTTTGCGGTGCTGTTTGCCAGCATGGCGAGCCTGTATAAACTCACCCGCGCCCAAGAACTGGTGGTGGTGCGGGCGGCGGGGGTGTCTGTCTGGCAATTCTTGTTACCGTTTATTGTCGTGGCGTTCGTGATGGGCTGCTTGCAAATCACCCTGCTTAACCCTCTAGGCGCTGCCCTGTTAGCACGCTACAACACGCTAGAAGACAAGAAACTACAAGGCGGCATGAATCGTCTGTCTTTTGGGAGCAATGGCCTCTGGTTTCGCCAAAAAGAACAGGATGGTGGCTATAGCGTGTTTCACGCCAAAAAACTGAACGTTAACGGCACAACACTGGAAAACGTCATGATTCTGCGCTTTTCCGCCAATCAAACGTTCACCTCTCGGTATGATATTACCAAAGCAGACCTCACGCCCAAAGGATGGATTCTGCAACAAGGCTGGCAATCCGCCCCGAATCAGTTGCCGTTTGCCCTTAAAGACCCCGTGCTTTTTCCTGCCACCATCACCCGTGCAGAGCTGGAAAATAGCTTTGCAGCCCCACAGACTTTGTCCGTGTGGTCACTGCCCTCGTTTATCCGTCTCCTAGAAAGCGCAGGATTTTCTGCAACACGCCATCGCCTCCACTTGCAAACACTCTTGCTGACCCCGTTTTTATATATCGCCATGGTGCTGATTGCGGCAATGTTCTCGCTCCGTTTGCCGCGCCGTGGGCGTGCGCTGAAAATGCTCGTAGGCGGCATCACCGCAGGGTTCTTGCTGTATTTTGTCTCAGACTTAGTTGCGGCACTGGGGCTGTCTGACCGCCTGCCTGTGTTTTTGGCGGTATGGACACCGACAATTGTTGTGCTGCTCTGTGCGATTTCTGTTTTATTGGGGCAGGAAGATGGGTAGAACAGGCGAGAGTGAAGTAAAAACTCTCCACTCTCCACTCCCGCCTCTCTACTCTCGCCTCCTTGAACTTTTATGCGCCGTCACGCCCCTCTCCTCGCCCTCACGCTATGCCTTGCAGAGCCGTGCTTTGCCGTGGCATTGCCCAAAAACCTTGCAAAATCGCAAGCTGAGACCCATTTTTCTGCTGATACCGTGCGGTATGACCAAAAAAACCAGCAAATCATTGCGGAAGGCAATGTGATTGTGTCCCGTGAAGGCCGCACGCTCAAAGCCCAGAAAATCGTTTACACACAACCGACCAATAGCGTTGCTGCAACGGGGCACATTACCCTCACCGATACTGCAAACAACACGCTATACGCCGATTCTGCCGAGATTACCGATGACCTGAAAGAGGGCATTATCGAGCAAATTCGTGTGCGTTTTGCCGACGAGTCGCGTCTGCTTGCCACCCGGGCTACCCGCAAGGGTGCCCACCTAAATACCTTGGAAAACGGGGCATTCACGCCTTGCAAAGCCTGTAAAGATGATATTCCCTTATGGGAAATTCATGCCGAACAAGTCGTGCATGACGAGGTGGAGAAAACCATCACCTACCACAACGCACATCTCGAAGTAGAAGGCGTACCTGTCTTTTATTTTCCCTACTTTCAACATCCCGATCCCACCGTTAAACAGGCAAGCGGGTTCCTGCCGCCCTCATTACAGTTCTCTCAAGATAAAGGCGCTACTATTCGCGTTCCGTACTACCTCGCGTTAGACCCTAGCCGAGACCTCGAACTCCGCCCTATTATCATGACACGCGGCGGGCAAATTGCCAACGTGGACTACCGCCAACGCTTCAGCAATGGCTTGTTTAACATTGATACCAGCGCAGGGGAAGTAAACCAAATTCAGAACTCTGAAGTAACCAACCGCACGGGCACAGAGGGGCATATCCTTGCCAAAGGGCTATTTAATCTGAATAAAGACTGGCGCTGGGGGTTCGATGCGCAACGGGTGAGTGATAAAGGCTATCTCAAGCGCTTTTCGTTTGATTCGGCTGATATTTTAACCAGTAGCCTCTATGCGGAACGCTTTAGCAGCAATGACTACTTCAACGCAACCAGCTATGCGTTCCAAGGATTGCGTTCCACCGATGTGCGGGCGACCACCCCCTTAGTATTACCAGAACTCACCTATGCGCTCACCACCACGCCTGATGCATGGGGCGGGCACTGGAATGTGGATGCGAGTTCCCTCGTCCTCAGCCGTGACCTTGGCTCTAACACCCGCAGAATGTCATTAGGTACGGCATGGGAACGCCCCACCGTGAACACCTACGGTGGTATTACCACCCTCGCCGCCAGTGTTGATGGCGATGGCTATTACATCGAGAACAGACCGCTGGCCACAAACCCTAATGCTGACGCGGGTTTTCAAGGCAGGGTAGTGCCGCAGTTGAGCCTGCAATATCGCCAACCGTTCGTGCGTCAAGGCAAAAACTCAAACCAACTCCTAGAACCCGTTGTTGGCGTGGTTGCTGCTCCCAATGGCAATAATCCCGCGCAAATTCCCAATGAAGATGCGCAAGTGTTTGAATTTGACCAAACCAACATTTTTATGCCGCGTCGCTTTACAGGGCGCGACCGCGTGGCAGGCGGACAACGCCTCGATTATGGTCTAAACACTGGCTTGTATGACTTTTATGCAACCAACACAGACCTCTTTTTCGGGCAAAGCTACCAAGTCAACCCCCAAGATACCTTTAGTATGGGGAGTGGACTCAATGAGGATTTCTCCGATTATGTCGGACGGTTGTTAGTGCAATGGCAGGAAGATGTCCAGTTTGAGCAGCGATTCCGCCTGAATAAGCAAGATTTTGGTTTTGAACGAAACGAGATGAACCTCAGCGTTGACACACAACCCTTTCAACTCGAAACCGACTATTTGAGCCTGACGCAGCAAGCCAACAGTATTGTGGGCGCGAAAAAAGAATTGGGCGCAGAAATTTCCACCCTGCTTGACAAGCAATGGGTGTGGTCGGGTCGGTGGGTGCGGGATCTTGCCAAAGACGAAAGCCGTTATGTCAACACCGCGCTGACCTATTTTACCGATTGCGCGGGATTTTCCGTAAATTTTCAACGGGATTTCACCAACGATCCCAACACTACCAGCGCTTCCACCGTCATGTTTCGCCTTGATTTAAAACACCTTGGCGCGGAAAACATGAAACGCTACCTGCAACGGCAAAACCGTATTTCGGGGCGGGACAGAGATTATGGAATAATTGGTGAATAGCAATGCATCTTAATAAGCCCCTACTTTTTGTTTTTTGCTTTGCGCTCCTTGGCGTGAGCGGCGCCCTTATGTTTGGCTATCCTGCAGGGCATTCAAGTTATCTGAATATCCTCTGGGCACAGCAATTTGCAGATCAGTTTTGGTCAGGCATCCTCTATCCCCGCTGGTTAAGCCATTCTATTGAGGGATTTGGGGCGCCCACATTCTTTTACTACCCTCCCCTGCCATTTTGGTGGGCAGCCTTATTTCAACCATTGGTTCCTGTCGAGACAGAAGCGTGGGAAACGTTACGTCTTGCGGCATCTGCGGTTGCCTTGCTGGCAGGGGTGAGTTGTTATTACTGGTTACGAAACCTGACAAAATCGCCTACTGCTGCTGTGTTTGGGGCGTCTCTCTATGCTCTTGCCCCCTATCAGTTGTCCATTAATTTTTTTATGCGGACCGCCTATGCGGAATATTTTGCAGCGGCGGTGTTTCCGCTGGTGTTACTTGCAGCAAAACGGGCAAGCACAGGATCCCACAAAGCGTTGTTAGCGCTTGCAGCTGCTTATGCAGCCCTCATTTTTTCGCATTTACCAACCATCGTCATGGTGTCTATTTTTCCAGCGCTCATGCCGCTGTTTTTTGCGGAGAAAGGGCAACGGCTCAAGAGCTGCATTCGCGTGTGGGCGGCGATGATGCTCGGAATAGGGCTTGCCGCAATCTATCTTGTCCCTGCACTTTTTAGTCAGCACCTCATTGATGCCGATAACTTGTGGACTGATTTTTACGATTATCAACAATGGTTTTTGTTTTCAGGGATAACACACCTGACGAATGGCAAAAAAATCCCGTCGATTATTGCAACCAATGAACACATTCTTTTAGGGTGTTCTTTGGTCGTTCTCTTCTATGGTGGACTCTTGTTTTTGCGACGCAAGCAATACGCAATTGCTGGAAATTCTCTTGCTTTTGCGGCAATGCTTTGCATCGTTTGTGGGTTGATGACAACACACGCCGCTGCATTTGTGTGGGAAATGCTCCCCCTTCTCCAAAAAGTACAGTTTCCGTATCGTTTTCTGGGGGGATTTGAAGCAGGCGCAGTCAGCATCCTCGCCCTTGGCTATGCCATGCTGGAAAAAACAACACCGCCCCGCGCACAGCAAAAATGGTTTGGAGCAGAGGTACAATGGGTATTACCAGCAGTACTTTTAGGGTATGTCTTTGTAACACGTCTCGAGCACGTTGCAGCCAGCAAACATGATAGACTAACAAGCGTTTACACAGTAAAAGCGCGACAAGGCGTTGAGCCTCCTGAGTATGGCACTATTTATACAGATGACGACTATACCAAAGAAATAGTGGGTTTTACAGGCGATGAAAAACAACCGTTTCATTATCCGTTCCTGCATACGCTGCCAGAGAAAGCGCGGGTTACCGAGGGAGATTCCGCTATCACCGTTAAGAGGTGGAACCCTCCAGAGAGCATTATCCTTGATGTTGCAAGTAAAGAGGGCGCCGTCATTCAACTCCACCAGTTTTATTTTCCTATTTGGTCGGTGGTATTGACATCCCCTGTGGGAGAAACCGTTTCGTTGTCTGCGCGTCCTAGTGCACACACGGGATTATTAGAGTTTTCCCTACCGCCAAGAAGTGAGGGCATTGTCACGGTTACCCGTATTTCGCTGCCTCTGGAAAGGCTCGCACAGCGGGTGTCTTTAGCCGCCTTGTTGTTGTGGGGAATAGGATGGATTCATGCGGCAAGACGGCGGGGGTAAGCAGTCCCATGAATACAGCAACACCTTGTGCGCAAAAGCTATTACCGCTATTCTTCCCTTCTCATTATGGGGCACCTCTAAAAACCCTTTTATCGGGACAAGCTCTTAGAGCTTGTCCCGAAACTAGCGTGCAAGGAGAAAGTTGAGATTTTTGCGGGAAAAATCACTCCAAAATAGCGGGGTATACGGGAGTATTTTCCCTATTTTGGAGTGATTTTGCAGCCAAAAAGATCAATTTTAAACTTGTGCGTTAGTTTCGGGACAAGCTCTTAGGAGCGAGGCTTGACAACGCCAATCGCCCTAGAAAAGAAGTTTTTAGAACTGCCCTATGGCATTACAACAGGTCTCTTCATGGCACAGCCCCTCACCATCACCACCTACGACAACAGTAATCAATGGCGCATTGGTAATAATTTTGGCGGCAATGCGTTCTTTAAGGCGCTCGTGCATCCGCTTGCCGCACGAAAAATTGACACGCTCCGCGCCCAATTACAGGGCAAAAAAGTGGCGGTGTATGATCCACAGAACCAACTTGAGAGTTTTCTATCGCTCTATCCCCTCCCCTTTGTCTCGATAACAGACGTTTATGTGCAAGATGTGACCAAACTCGGCGAAACCCGCATGGGCAAACCCACACAAAGCATTGCCGATTGTGCCGCTACCAAAGCAGATACCCTCTTTGTCGCCAGCTTTGACGCGGATAAATATGTCACACAAATTAGCGCCCTGCTCCCGCGCGATTTAGAAATTGTTAGTTTTAACACGATTAAAATTCCCAACCATTTCTTAACCGATACAAAAAATTATCTTGCCCCACTCAACTTTTGTACGAATCTCGCTTTGTTACGAGAGCAAAACGGTTTTCACACGGCGATCGGCTCTGCGAATTACTGGAGCCAATATGGCAACGCCGCACCAAGGCTGTGGCTGTGCCTCTTCAATGAACAAGGCGCAGTCTTAGGCGAATGGGAAGAAAACCTCGGCCAAGCGGGCAGCACGTTTAGCCTTGATAGTCGCGCGATAGCGACGCGTCTGAATCTAAAAGATTTCACAGGATCGCTATTCATCCATGCCACCCACATTGCAGGGCATGACGTGATGAAATACGCGGTAGACGTGTGGAGTGACGATGGCACACAGCTTTCCGCCACCCACGACAGCAACCCGTGGCCCGCGGATATTTATGGCGGTATCCCCGCCCCCCAACAAGACGAAATCGTTTCGATATGGTTACAAAACACATGGCCACTTACCATCCCTGCCAACAGCATGACGCTAAATGTTACGGGAACAGAACAATATGCTCCCATCCCGTTTGATATCCCCGCCTACGGCACCTGTGCTGTCAACGTCACAGACATTCTGCCGGATGTGACTTTCCCGCAACAACTGGAATTGCACTCGCATAAATATGTGGTGCGCCCACGGCACGAAATTACGCGCAACAATCAAAAACTTTGGTCACATTCTAACGTCAAACGCACCGATTTAACCCCCGACCCCGCCCTCGCCACCCTCGCCCCGATTTTTGGCAAAGGGTTTATCTTGCCCATTCCCATCCTCCCCACAACGGAATTTACCACCACCATTCTGCCCACGCCCATGGCAACCTGCCAAACCAGCCTGCCGCTGACCGCTTTTGTCTACAATACCAAGGGCCAGAAAATCCGTGAACAGGCGTTAGGCTTGCAACAGGCGGGGAACATTACCACGTTCTCTGCGAGTGATTTATTGGGAGACAACACCACGGGACATCTTGAGCTTGCTTACGATTTTACCCATCAGGTTGCCGTTGATGGCTGGCTGCATGCCCTTGCCCGTGTTGCCCATCGCAGCACCAGCCACCACCAAGCGGAAACCAGCTTTGGGGCGCATCTTTACAATTCTGCGGCTGTGTATAAAAATGAACCGCAATCTTATACTGCCGCAGCACCGGGGCTGACAACCCGCCTCTTCCTCCGCCTTGCCCCAGAACCCTTTAAAACAGCCTGCCATTTGATTTATCCTGTGTCGAAAGAATGGCGCGAACACTCCAGCACCACGCTAATTTTAAAAAATCAAGCAGGCGATGTGGTGGCAGAAACAGGTCTTACCATCCCTGCCAATGGCTCGTTATTTTGGTACTATCAAGAGGTATTTGATGCCAAAACGCGCAGCCTTGCAGGCAATGGCGCCAGCATCATCGTGCGTGACACAACCTGCCGCCTGTTCGGCTTTCATGCTGTAGTCGGTGAAAACGGAACGTTTAGTCTTGATCATATGTTTGGGTTTTGAATGTTGCTCTACAACAGTATCATGGAATAACCTTGCGTTTTCTAACCATAGACAGTATCAAGGCACCTATCCTTATTTCAGGGCACCTTTAAAAACCCTTTTATCGGGATGAGTGGCGAGAAAGAAAATTGCTCTGAAACGCACGCGTACGTTGCTGTACGTGCGGCTTCAGATAAGTTTTCGTAACTCCCTAGCTACTCTTCAAGGCACGAGGAAAAGAAAGAGTATCAAAATAGTCCCTTCTTTTTCCTCGTGCCTCGTGCCTCGTGCCTCGTGCCTTTTAACAAGAAGGCATGCTTAGGTGAGTAGTTATACAAGTTTTCTGACGCTGCCAATCGCCCTAGAAAAGAGGTTTTTAGACCTACCCTCAGATATTCTTGCCTCTCATTAGCACCCGTAGCTCAGCTGGATAGAG
>JBILKT010000212.1:0-2835 GCA_044376545.1 Alphaproteobacteria bacterium | reverse complement strand
AAATGACTAATGTCGGTCTGCCCTCTTGCCCTCTACCCGCAGCAATGAACCGCTTTTCTGCCGCACCATGTGTGGTTGTGGTGTTGACAAACAAGTCATCGCGCCGCAAAAACTCTTCAATTTCTGGGAACGATAATCCGTGCTTTTGGCACTTCTGTCGATTGCCGTCGTCCCAGTCAAATCCCGTAATGTTGAACTTCACTCTACACCAAAAAAAGCGATTTGTATATACAGAAATATAGAATCATCACCCCACCAACCCCTTCAACAACCTGCTCGCCACTAGCAACATCGCCACATCCAGCTCAGGATAGCTGTGCAACTCTTGCAGCAATGCTTTATAGCTGGCAAGCGGGCTTTGGTTACGCTCTGCCCATGCATTGAGGCTGCCACTGTTGGCTTGCAAGATTTTCAGCGTTAAAGCGCGTTGCACCGCGTATAAATCACTCAACAGCGCGTCACTGGCTTTTTGCGCCCATGACGAGGTGATTTTTAGGGATTTTGTTTGCGTCCGCAACCACTCTAAATCACAATGGCTGCCAATCGCGAAATACAGCCGTGCTGCCTCCTCAACGCTGGTGTTCGCCAGCATGGCGACTTTCACAATATCGCAGCCCACGGCGAGAACGTTCATTACCGCCACTTCTGCGGCTAATTCTTGCGGCACGCCCTCTTGTGCGAGTGCAGCAACAGATGCCTCAAGAGCCGGCTTTTGTGCGTCTGTCAGGGCATTTGGCAACAGTTTGCGAAGTTCTTGCAATTTCGGCAAATAAATATCCACCAACTCCGTGACTTTCAGCGGGTGTTGCTCTTGTTGTAAAAACCAATACGTACAATATTCAACCAACCTATTGATTTGCAAAAGTAATTCAATTTGTAGCGAGGCGGGCACGCGATTATCGAGCGCCCCAATACTCTGCCACAAACGGCGCAAATCAAAGCTGTCACGCGTAATGGCATAGGCACGGGCAATATCGCAAATGCTCATCCCTGTTGCCTGCTGCACCTCGTTCACAAAATGGCTGCCCACGCGGTTTACCATGCTGTTGGCAGCGTGTGTCACAATGATATCGCGCTTCAGCGGGTGATTTTCGATAAAGCTGCTGAATTTTTCCTGCAGCACAATCGGGAAATACCGCTTTAAGTCAGACAACATGCGGACTTCATCAGGCAAATTGGTGTCAATAAGCTGATTGACCAAATCAATCTTGCTATACGCCAGCAAAATGGCACTTTCTGGGCGTGTCAGCCCTAATCCCGTTGCAAAACGGCGTTGAATTTCTTCGTCATCAGGTAGGAATTCGAGCGCACGATTGAGCGACCCTTTTTTCTCTAAATAGCGGATAAGACTTGCTTGTTGATGGAGAATTTGATTCCCACGATGCTGCGCCAACGACAACGCTTGTGTTTGCAAGTAGTTGTTTTTTAAAACTAACTGCGCCACTTCATCGGTCATTTGCTCAAGCAAAATATTGCGCTTTGGAATATCCATCGCGCCACTGTCCATCACTTGTTGCAGCAAAATCTTGATGTTGACTTCATGGTCAGAGCAATCAACCCCTGCGGAGTTATCAATCGCATCAGTATTAATACGCCCGCCATTCAGGGCAAATTCTATCCGTGCCCGTTGCGTCATCCCAAGGTTTGCCCCCTCCCCTATCACTTTTACCCGCAACTCTTTCGCGGTGATGCGGAGAGCATCATTGGCTTTATCGGTCGCATCTGCGTCTGTTTCGGTTGAACTGCGAATATAGGTTCCAATGCCGCCCAACCACAGCAAATCCGCCTGTGCTTTGAGGATAACGCGCATCAAATCATTCGGCGTAATGGTATTTTGTCGTAAGGCAAACAAACTGCGGATTTCAGGGGTAATTTCCAGCGATTTTGCAGCTCTATCAAAAATCTTGCCGCCTTTGGACAGCTTAGCAACGTCATAATCTGACCATTGCGATCCCGCTAAATTGAACAGGCGTTCCCGCTCCACAAACGAGCCGGCACTATCAGGGTCGGGATCCACAAAAATATGCTTGTGGTTAAACGCAGCAAGGAGGCGGATATGCTTGGAGAGCAGCATACCATTGCCGAACACGTCCCCCGCCATGTCGCCCACGCCAACAACCGTGAAATCTTGCTCTTGAATGTTCACGCCTGTTTCACGGAAATGGCGTTTCACCGCTTCCCATCCCCCTTTGGCGGTAATACCCATTTTTTTATGGTCATAGCCAGCAGAACCGCCACTTGCGAACGCATCGCCCAACCAAAAGCCATATTGTAGCGAAATTTCATTGGCAATATCGGAGAAGGTTGCGGTGCCTTTGTCTGCCGCGACCACCAAATACGGATCTGTTTCATCGTGTGACACCACATCCTTCGGCGGAATAATAACGCCCGCCTTAATGGTATCCGCCATGTCTAACATGCCGTGCATCATGGTGCGATAACACGCAATCACTTCTTGCTGCAGGGCTTCACGGCTGCCATCCACAGGGGGACGCTTCACAATGAAACCACCCTTTGAGCCAGACGGCACAATAACAGCGTTTTTCACCATCTGCGCTTTCATCAGCCCCAAGACTTCCGAGCGATAGTCTTCCTTACGGTCAGACCAGCGAATGCCGCCCCGCGCCACCTTGCTGCCGCGCAAGTGAATAGATTCCATGCGGGTTGAATAGACAAAAATCTCGGTGTTAGGTTTCGGTAGCGGCAAGCCTTCAATATTTTTACTGTTCAGCTTATAGCTGACGTAATCTTTATCCTGCCCCGTGCTATCCGCTTGAAAATAGTTGGTGCGCAACGTGTTTTGCATCAGGTGCAAAATTGTATTCAGGATTTTAT
>JBILKT010000055.1:0-9233 GCA_044376545.1 Alphaproteobacteria bacterium | reverse complement strand
AAGCCTATCGCATAACGTATTGTTTTTAAAAGAATAAAATTTCTAATACGATTGCCCTGCTCAAAACATTAACAGCATTGACGGTATATTAAAGCACCTTACACGATCACAGGCTATACGCGTTGATGCGCGCACGCCTGATACAGAAGCTGAAGTTTCTGTGCTTAATAACGATAGAATGGTAATTGGCTTAGAAGAAGCCTTACACAGCATGTTTGATCGCACTGTTGCTTTCTACAAAGAAAATAACGTCCCCTTCAGTAACAGGCAAAAACGTGCGCTGTTAGTAAAGATTGAAGATATGCTGTTACGCATCAAAACATGGGCGAATGTTGACACTGACGGTAATCTTGTCATTAAAAAAATTGAAGACCAACTGAAAGCTCTTAATAAGTTTAATGAGCATCATCTAGTACAACTCGATATGGCAATGGACAATAATGCCTTTCCCGCAGTTCTGAAAGCCCGCATTAAGACTATTCTTGAAGAAACACGCATCAAAATGGAGCGTGATATTGAGAATAACTCTTTAACTATTGAACCCATTCCTGTTGCCGCAATCAGCAATTTAATTAATGATTGGCGTGACACAAAACCACGCTTTTACAACAACGAACAAAAAGCCGTGAGCACGTTAATGGCTGTGCTAAAATCAACCAATCTGGGGGGACATGCACAAAAGCGGGAAGGGTCGAGCACTTTCCACGCAACCCTTAATCTATTGCTTGAGAACGCAGGATTAGACTTGCGTGCGACAAAAGAGAGCATCGCTGATAACTCTTTCTTACGACAATTAACCGCGCTTGAAACATCCGAAGCAGAACAAAGCAACCTTGAGAGACTCCAGCAAGCTGCACTTGAGTTTTATAACCAAGAATTAGCCCTCGGCGATGAAGACCAACACAAGAAAGAACGCGGCGAGTTCAAGTCTCTTATGCTGATGTTGGCACGCCCCGAACAGGTGCGCTCTGTGGTGATGGCGGATGCGCAAGGCTTAGCCGATATTCGGGTTGTATCCGCCCTCAAACAACTGGCAGTGCATGTTCTAAAAGAAACAGGTATTGCGCCTAACGCCAAACCATCCACCCTCCGTATTCAGCCGTTGGTGGAACGCGCAGAACACATCCGCGATTTCAAAGAGCAAATGCGAGAGGCATTTAGAGACCCTGTGTTCGTCCGCCGCTTCCTTGATGAAAACAAGGAGCATAATCCAGATATCTTGCGCTTCATTTACATGATTGCACGGAGCGACACCGCCCGCGCAGGGGGAACACTCGCTTCGGAAGCCGCCTTTGCACAAGCGGTCGCAGACAATGCCGATCCTGAATTTTTAAAAGAACTAAAAGCCTTGATGATGAAGACCGTCGATAGATTCCCCGCAACGTTTAGGGATTTATCAGACGATAGCACCGAGCTTGCAGAGTATAAGAGAATGGCGAAAGATTTGCCGTTTGAGATACAAATTTGCGTGGGCAAAGCGTTCAGCGATAATGGACGCGGCGGTGGCTTCTCTCCCGCCGATGATATGTGGGACTATTTTCTTAACAAAATACGCATACTTTTTCAAGGTATTGATGCGATTACCGCTGCCCGCAACATGAAGGATATATTTAGCGAAGGCCTTTCGCAACAAATCATCATTAGCAATGATCCCGAGCGTGCAGCGCAGCTTGCCATTCATCGAGAACTTCACAAAAATAAGTTTTTCGTTGATCAAATTAATCTTGGTTTGGATAATTATCGAAAGGTTGTGTTTAACGAAGGGCTAGACGACGCTGAGTTTCCCAATGCCAACACAAAAAATGTTCTGCGAAACGCTATCGATTTGCAAAGTATTTTTAATGTCAGTTCGCGTGCTAACAGCAAGGGCGGCAACAACGGTGAATTTCAGCTTGCAAAAGCCCGTGCCATTACCTTTGCCAACACATTCATGCTGATTATGGGGCATGCAACCTACGCCGTTGATTGCGAGGCGTGGCAGCAATCGCTTGAGAACTTAAGAGGTAGAATAGCGAAAAATCCTGAAGCATACCCTGAGTTGCACAAAAAGGTTGAAGAAGACTTGAATGACCCAGCTAGCTTTGCCCGTAAAATGGTGACGCTTGACCCCACCATTGCCCGTCAAGCAAAGCTCTTCTCCAAAATAGCCGCGAAACTTGATTTAGAATTTGGTTGGCAGCACTTGTTTAAAG
The DNA here is from genome assembly GCA_044376545.1 of Alphaproteobacteria bacterium. Lineage (GTDB taxonomy): Bacteria > Pseudomonadota > Alphaproteobacteria > JAJTHO01 > CANGXP01 > CANGXP01. The sequence continues at coordinate 7,041 of JBILKT010000055.1, read as the reverse complement.
AAAAGTTACCCGATACGGCAACACTTGCAAGCTTGGAGAAAGGCGGTGAAGGCGCCGATCCCTACAAAGCCGCGACCGCCAAGATGTTCCTCAAAATTCAAAAAACAGCAGAAATCACCTATTCCGCCTTGAAGGATGACAAGATGGAACCCGCCGCAACCGTGCAACAGGCGTGTGACACCGTGCGCCGTGAAATATACCCCGAATCTGAAAAACAACATGAGGAATACAGGCATAATATCCGTGATATACGGGCAATCCTCGATGAGTTTGATTATCCCAAGAGAAAATTAGGGAGAACCTCGGAGGACAATCCCGATGATATTTATCTGACGTATGCCGAACTCAAACTCCTTCGCATGAAAGGGGCAATGCTCTACGGACAAGTTTTTTATATGCCGCCCTCAGCCCTACTGGACAATCAACGATCATTGTCGCCTCGCGATGCAGTGGCAAATGATAATGATTTATTGTTAGCTAAAGAATTAGCAGAAACACGTGCAGCTATCATGTAACAAAACACCCCTCTTGCGAGGGGCATCTTGTCTTCTTCAAAGCAACCTCCCTGATTACTCTTACAACACCGCTTCCAGCTTTGCCTTTGCCAAGCTGTTTTGTTTTTGTTTCAGCGCGTTAGAGCCTGTGTCTTCTTCAGGGTCACGCAGCACATAGCCTCTGCCCCACACGGTTTCGATGTATTTTTCGCCATCGGTTGCTTGGGCAAGTTTTTTGCGGAGTTTGCATACGAATACGTCAACGATTTTCAACTCTGGCTCATCAAGCCCGCCATAGAGATGATTGAGGAACATTTCTTTGGTAAGCGTGATGCCCTTGCGGAGCGAGAGCAATTCCAAGATGTCGTATTCTTTTTTCGATAGGGGGAGAATTTCCTCATCCACATAGGCCGTTTGCATTTCTAAGTTCACCACCAAGCGACCTGTGCGAATAACAGGCTGTGCATGGCCTTTTGAGCGGCGCACAATGGCATTCACCCGTGCAACCAACTCTGCTTTGTCAAACGGCTTGGTGAGGTAGTCATCCGCGCCTGTAACGAGGGCTTTCACTTTGTCATTCGCTTCTGAAAGACCCGAGAGAATGAGGATGGGCGTTTTCACTTCAGCGCGACGGAAACGCTTTAACACTTCATAGCCGTTCACATCGGGCAACATCATATCAAGGATGATAATGTCATAATCATAAATGCGGCTTTTGCCGAGCTCCAAGCCTTCTTCGCCGAGATCGGTTTTATCAACCACACATCCTTCTGACCGCAACATCAACTCGATGTTTTTCGCCATTGCGGAATCGTCTTCTACCAGTAAAACTCTCATGGCACTCACTTTCTTAGTGTTGGGGGCTTATTTTGATATCTGCTCAAGGACACCCTCAAGAAATCAATCAGCCCACATTGTTAATTGTTCTTAAAGCAATAAACAGTGTTTTCCTTTAAAAAGTGTTAACGCTTTTGAGAATTGTTAATCTTTTTTCGTAACTACCCACCTACCATGACTTCTTGCTAAAAGGCACGAGGCACGAGGCACGAGGAAAAAGAAGGGGCTATTTTGGTACTCTTCCTTTTTCTCGTGCCTCGTGCCTCGTACCTTGAAGAGTAGCTAGGTAGTTACCTTTTTCAAAAAGAGGCAACAGGGCCTAATCCGTCAAATCCTGCCACAACTCTTTAATTTTTGAAAAAAAGCCTGCCGATTGCGGACTGTTCTTATGGGCAGTATCGGGCGTGTTATTCTCACCGCCATCGTCAAATTCTTGCAACAGCTCTTTTTGTCGCTTGCTCAGATGAACAGGCGTCTCCACCATGACTTCAAGGTATAAATCGCCAAAAGAGGAAGAGCGCAGCACACTCATGCCCTTGCCGCGCAAGCGAATGCGCTGTCCCGTTTGTATGCCTTCAGGAATCGTCACCTCGAGTTTTTTGCCATCAATACTAGGAATTTCAATAGCACCGCCCAGTGCTGCTGTCACCATAGGCAGGGGAACTTGACACAACAAATCCGATCCCTCCCGTGTATAAAAACGATGGGGTTTCAGGCTAATAAAAATGTAAAGATCGCCCGCTGTGCCACCGCGCAAGCCCGCCTCCCCTTCGCCAGAGAGGCGAATGCGCGTGCCATCTTCCACACCCGCAGGAATAGTCACTTCTAAGGTGCGTTGCTTTTCCTTGCGCCCCTGCCCTGCACAACTTTTGCACGGATCTTCCATCACCACACCCGCACCATTACAAGAGGGGCACGTGCGCTCGATGGTAAAAAATCCTTGTTGTGTGCGAATTTTGCCATACCCTTGACACATCGTGCACGAGACAGCCCCCGTACCCCCGTTCGCGCCACTCCCGTGACAATCGTCACACGCAGCCGCCGCAGTAAGGCGCACGGTGGCATTTTTGCCCGTGTACGCTTCTTCGAGGTTAATTTCCATGTTGTACCGCAAATCGCTGCCACGGTTATTTTGCTTTGCCCCGCCGCGACGACCACCGCCCACGAAATCACCGAACATTTCATCGAATAAATCGGAAAAACTACCCCCAAAATCAAAACCGCCATTGCCGCCATTGCCACCACCTGCACGCCCGCCGCCCATGCCCCCTTGGGTGTAGGCTTCATGACCATAGCGATCATAGGCTGCCCGTTTTTGCTCATCGCGCAGGGTATCGTAGGCAGCGCTAATCTCTTTGAATTTTTTCTCAGCCTCAGGATTGTTGGGGTTTTTATCAGGGTGATACTGCATCGCCAGCTTGCGATAGGCCTTTTTCAAATCATCTGCCGTTGCAGATTTGGAAACACCAAGGGTTTTGTAAAAATCAGACATAAAATTCTAAGTCGCAGAGGGCTATAAATAAGGGATATGTGTCCCCCCTAGGCACGACCATCTCATAATGTTCAAGGCACGAGGCACGGGGCACGAGGAAAAGAAGCTAAGATAGCCACTTCTTTTTCCTTGCGCCTCGTGCCTCGTGCCTTTTAGCAGGAAGGCTAGCAGGAAGGCATGGTAGGTGGGTAGTTACAGGTACTCTTCAGATACGGTGTAAAACGCCTCTCGTCAACCTCCCACTTTTCAGCTTGCACCAGTATGTATTTTTCTTTAGAAACGAGCGATTATGCTAGAATATACTGACAAACATCTCACCAATACATTCGGTCAACACACTCTTGCCCAAGCAAAGAGTTATGCAAATAATAGGCGCATTACTAAACTCTTGGTGGAAAAAACAACGCATGGGTATCGCCTGCAAGCGAAAGTGCAGGGCAATGCGAGTCGTCCGTATACCACAGGGGTGCGCGTTGAAGAAATAAATGGCGCTCTCAAATTCAGCACGGGATGCACCTGCCCCGTGGGAGAGCGATGTCAACACGCCGCCGCATTGCTGTTGTTGCATCAGTGGCAACAAGGGGGAGTGGTTAAAAGTCCGTCGAAAATTATCGAGGGACAGGCGCGAATCGTAGAGCCACAGCAAGCCCTGCCCCAAGCCCTGCCCCAAGCCCTGCCCATGGATTTGCAACAATGGCTCACAGATATTTCAAAAGCAACGGAAGAAACTGCTGTGGTTGTCCCGACGGGCGGGGCTCCTGCACGGCGTACTTTGTGCTATGTGCTGAACTATCAAACAACGAACACACGCAAGCGTGTCGCAACGGTGTCGCTTTATTCTGTAGCAATTAGCACAAATGGGCAATTAGAAACCCAACATCCCACGGAATATAGCCCTGAATCTGTCTTCAAGCGCAATCCCCCGCAGTTTATTCGACAACAAGATATCGCTATTGCAAAAGAGCTCGGCTATGGCGGTAAAGTTCTTGAAGGCGTGAAAGCCCTGCCCTTGCTGCAAAAAATTCTGCAAACAGGGCGGGCATATTGGGGGGCACTAGACAAGAATAATACCCCGCTTGCATGGAGCGACACGCAGCATGAATCCCTCTTAGAATGGATAATTATCGACACAAAAGGCACGCAAAAGCTAGAGCTAAAAACGCCAAGCGCCCCGCATTTAATTGCGTTACCGCTCGATCCTCCTGTTTATGTTGATCTCACAACCCATACCCTAGGCTTGCTTACAACACCGGTGCCGTTACCTATTTTGGCGCGGCTAATGGAAGCCCCCGCAGTATCTTTAGAGCAAGTAAAAGCTGTAGAGGCGCGCCTTCAACAGTTAAGTGCTGAGCATGGCTATGCGGTGGCTACCCCCCGCCCTTTGAAGCAAGAAATCCGCAAAGCCAAAACATTTACACCCTGTCTGTATTTACGGGATGTGCCCATTAAACAATATGCGAAGTATGGCTGGGGCACCGAAGACAGCACGTTGCCCGCCGCCATGCTTACATGGCGATACGATGATGCGCCCCCCATGCCCTTTGGCAGTAACACTGCTATCACCACGCTATCACCAGAAGGCGTTCTTACAACAATGCGCCGCCAGCATACCGACGAAAGCAAATTTGCAGGGATGCTCCCCAAAAATGGCTTGGTATCATTAGAACGCGTCTCCTTGCCTAGCATTATTTTCAAAGACAAAGCCCCATACTTTATTGCGAATACAGAAAAATTTGGCGGGGATTTTGATGATGCCTGGACAGAATTCATGCTGGAGGGGTTGCCCCAGCTCCGCGCTGCAGGGTTTGAGGTGGTCATTGAAGACAGCTTCTCGTTCAACGTCCAACAGCCTGATGAATGGTATGGTGATGTTGAAGAGGGCAGCAGTGGTATTGATTGGTTTGATTTCCACCTCGGGGTGGTGGTCGATGGGCAGAAGGTAGACATTGTTGCCCCCTTGCTGAGAATGTTGCGTAAGTGGAGCGGTGATCCCAGCGATTTAATTAACAATGTCACTGGCATGAAAACCGTGTCGTTGGTGCAGGAAAACGGCAAACGACTGGTGTTGCCCGCGCAGCGCGTGGCCTCCATTTTGCGGTTTTTGTTAAGTGTTGACAGCGGCAGTGGCGATGATTTGAAACTCAGCCGCAGCAACGCGGTTGATTTGGTTGAATTACAGGCCGCCCTTGAATCCAGCAAAATGCGCTGGTTTGATAATAGCAAATTACGCAACTTAGGCGTGGCACTGAAAAACAGCGGCGGTATTCCTGCGGTTGCCTTGTCTGAACGTATCAACGCCACCTTGCGTGGCTATCAACACGAAGGCGTGAACTGGTTAGAGTTTTTGCGGGCACAAGGCGTAGGCGGCATTCTGGCCGATGATATGGGCTTAGGAAAAACCCTGCAAGCCCTTAGCTATATTCAACAGCAAAAAGACACAGGCGCCTTAGCGCGTCGTCCTGTGTTGGTCATTGCCCCCACCAGTTTAATGTTTAACTGGAAGAATGAGGCCGAGAAATTCTGTCCCACCTTAAACGTGCTCGTCCTGCAAGGGGCGGATAGAAAACAGTATTTTAGAGACATTCCCCATGCCGATGTGGTGCTCACCACCTATCCGCTGTTGCCGTTTGATAAGGAGACGTTGTTAAAGCAGCATTTTCACACCATCTTTCTGGATGAAGCGCAATATATCAAGAATGCCAAGGCGAAAACCACGCTGATTTCTTCGCAATTAAAGGCAGACAATCGTTTTTGCCTCACTGGTACGCCGCTTGAGAATCACCTTGGGGAATTGTGGTCGCTGTTTAACTTCCTCATGCCGGGATTTTTGCAAGATGGCAAAACCTTCACCAAGCATTACCGCAATCCCATTGAGAAAAAACAGGACGAGGGCACCCGTCAACACCTGTTGCAGCGCATTCGCCCGTTTTTATTACGCCGCACAAAAGAACAGGTGGCAACAGAACTGCCGCCGAAAACCGAAATTGTGCAATATTGCGAGTTAGAACGCGAGCAACGCGAAGTGTATGAAGGCGTGCGGCTCAGAATGCACGAAAAAGTCCGTGCCGAGATTGCCGAGCGGGGGCTCGCCCGCAGCCAGATTATCGTGCTCGATGCGTTGTTGAAGTTGCGGCAGATTTGTTGCCATCCGCCGTTGCTGAAAAGCGAAGAGACGAAAAAAATTACCGCCTCTGCAAAGCTGGAAACATTGAGTGAGCTGTTGGAGAATTTGCTTGATGAAGGACGGCGCATTGTCATTTTCTCGCAATTTGTCGAGATGCTGAAGGTTATCGAAAAAACCTTACAGACGAAGAAAATTTCTTACAGCATGCTCACGGGGCAGACCAAAGACCGCGCAACGGTTGTCAAAGAATTTCAGGCAGGCGAGACGAAAATTTTCTTGATTAGCCTTAAGGCAGGCGGCGTGGGGCTGAACCTGACCGCTGCTGATACCGTCATCCACTATGACCCTTGGTGGAATCCTGCCGCAGAACGCCAAGCGGCCGACCGTGTCTATCGCATCGGGCAAGATAAGCCCGTGTTTGTCTATAAACTCATTGCCAAAGACACGGTGGAAGAAAAAATTCTTGCCCTGCAACAACGCAAGCAAGACCTTGCCGATAGCCTGTTCAGCGAAGGCGGCGAAGCCATGAAAAAACTCACCCAAGAGGATGTGGAGAGCTTACTGGCGGCGTAGGGGGGAGAGTATAGGGGGTGGGTTTTAGGGTTTAGGGTTTAGGAGATGGCATAGATGGGGACAAGAAACAATCGCTTGCATTTTTTTTCAAAACACAATATAAGTCATAATAATGTTAATATATAAATAGGAAGTATTCTCTAATGGCTAAAATAGCTTTGAATTTGTTTGGAGGAAACAGTGGTGGCAACGATCATAACTCGAGCGCACCCAACGAGAAACTTTCTGAATTCTGGTTGTCAAGAATTCAGAATATTTTAAGTTTATGCCTAGAAAACAACACCACTTTTAATGATGTAATCAAATCGGGGGAAATTCCTCTAACTGGTCTGGATAATACAGATAAACAGGAGTTAGGAGATATACTGACGTTTGCCCTAAAACAAGTAGACGCTGATGTGTCGCAGAAGCTAAGCCCCCCCCCCAGGGCGATTGCATTAGAAAAAATAACTCATTGAAAAATAATGGTTTTTCAGAATTTTAACATTAAAGCCTATCGCGTAACATATTGTTTTTAAAGG
>JBILKT010000211.1:0-2841 GCA_044376545.1 Alphaproteobacteria bacterium | reverse complement strand
ATAGGGAAAATACCCCAGTATATCCCGCTATTTTGGGGTAATTTTTCGCACAAAAATCTCGATTTTCTCCTCATGCGTTAGTTTCGGGACAAGCTCTAAATATCAAGGCTAACATCCACGGCCTTTGCGGAATGTGTCAGTTTCCCCACAGAGATATAATCTATACCCGTTTCCGCAATGATCGTAATGTTCTGGAGCGTAATGCCCCCAGAGGCTTCAAGCGGAATTCGCCCATGCACCAACTTTACCGCGATGCGTAACTGATCCGGCGTCATATTATCCAGCAATAACCGCGCAATATTGGGTTGTAACGCTTGTTCCACTTGCTCTAATGTGTCGCACTCAATAATAATCGGCAAACCATCAGCGTGCAGCTTTGCCCGATGAATCGCCTCCTTCATGCTCCCCACTAAGGCAATGTGATTATCTTTGATAAGAATAGCATCATCAAGACGGAGGCGATGATTTTGCGCACCCCCAATGCTTGCCGCATATTTTGACAGCAATCGCAAATTGGGAATAGTTTTACGCGTATCCAGCAGTTTCACTTTTGTATGGGCGATTCTTGCTACGTATTCACGGGTTTGCGTTGCGATACCAGAAAGCAACTGTAGAAAATTTAACGCTACCCGCTCTGCGGTAAGAATGCTACCCGCATCTCCTTCAATGCTTGCCAATATCTCGCCGCTGCTGATGGTTGCCCCATCTAAAAAATCGCTGTGCCAGACGAGATTTTTATTCACTTCTAAAAACGTGCGCTTTGCAACCTCTAACCCCGCCAGAACAAGATCTTGCTTTGCCACAAGATAGGCCGTTGTTTGGTGGTGCGGGGAAATAAGTGCAAGCGTCGTTTTATCACCGCTACCAATGTCTTCCGCAAGGGCAGACTGTATAGTAGGAAGCAGCCAATCAGAATGAAGCTTTATCGGGGTCATTAGGCGATGTTTTTTAGCGGAATCACAGAGGGTGGAGACATCTCTAACATTCGTGTCAAAGGTTGTAAAGCCCGCACACGCAACGCTTCCTCAATCAGAATTTCTGGCGTTTTATCGCGCAACGCTAAATACAGCTTTTGCATAGTATTCAGCCGCATATACGGGCAATCATTGCACGAACAACTCCCTGAGGTATCAGGTGCCAGCACAAAAAATTTATTAGGCGCGTTGCGTTGCATCTGATGCATAATACCGGGTTCTGTTGCCACGATAAATTGGGTTGCAGATGATTCTGAAACATAGCGCAACAATGAAGACGTTGAACCAATATGATCAGCATGACGCAAGACGGACTCTTCACATTCAGGATGGGCAATCACTTCTGCCTTGGGCATACGCACTTTTAACTTCACGAGTTCTTGCTCAGAAAACCGCTCATGCACAATGCACGCGCCATCCCATAGCAGCATGTCTCGTCCTGTTTTTTTCGCTAAATACGCCCCCAAATGCTTATCGGGCGAGAACAAAATGGGTTTGTCTAAAGGCACTTGGCGAATAATTGCTTCGGCATTGGCAGAAGTGACAATAATATCCGATAACGCTTTGACTTCTGTGGAGCAATTAATATACGTCAACGCAATGTGTTCAGGATGCGCCTCGCGAAACGCTTTGAATTTGTCAGCAGGGCAGGAAAATTCTAACGAACACCCCGCATTCATATCGGGCAATACCACTGTTTTTTGAGGGCTTAAGATTTTCGCCACATCCGCCATAAAACGCACGCCACAGAACACAATCATGTCGGCATCGGTCGCGGCAGCCTTACGAGAAAGCTCGAGAGAGTCCCCAATAAAATCGGCAATATCCTGAATGTCCGCATCTTGATAATAATGCGCCAGTATCACCGCGTTGCGCTCTTTTCGCAGACGGTGGATCTCTACTTCTAATTGTAAAGGAGAAAGACCAATCGGCACGACAGGGGATTGCAAAGAACTCATCATATAAAGGGATTATGCGCGTTTATCGTGCTGAAGAGCGGGGGAGGCGTTCACGCCATCAATAAATTTGTGCTGCAACGTTTCCATAAACTCATGGCGGGGAAGCCCCGCATCAATTTGTTGTTGAATGCTGATTATAACAACCCCTTGTTGTTTTACAAAGCGGTTTTTTGCCCAAAACTGCCCTGAATTAACAGAAATAGGCACAACGGGCATGTTGCAATGCACATAAAGCGCCGCAATACCCCCTTTAAGGGGGACAGTTGTATGCGGGGCAACACGTGTTCCTTCAGGAAAAATAATCAAAGAGTGTCCGCGCTGCATTGCCTGCTCGGCACCGGCTAATAATGCTTTTAAAGAGCGCATGCCCCCTTGTCTATCCAGCGCAATACTGCCAATTTTTTTGCAGTACCAGCCATAAAAGGGGATACGGAGCAGCTCTTTTTTTATTATCGACACGCTGCGGGGTAGCAGGCACACATAAGCTATCGCCTCAAATGCAGACTCATGCCGCGATGCAAAAATCACAGGCGTTTTGAGTGTGGGTAAAATATTGTGTGGGTCAATGATTTTATACGAAATCCCCACTGTGTGCCGCAACAGCCACAACACAGTCCACGACCATGCTTTGCCATACCCCCACAATTTTTCGCGTGGCAACAGCAACAGGGGAATCATCACCACGCCCATCACAAGGGTTAAGAGGGTGATCGCAAAAGTGAAGAGGAGCGAGCGGAGGACAGGGAGCATAAAGTTTTCTGTTTTGGCGAGTGGAATCTATAGACATCACACTATAAACCCGCACTAGAAACTGGGCCCCTGCCTCCCGCTGCGCAAGCGCCTGCGCGGCGAGTCGCAGGGGATTCGTCCTGAGTGAGTGCGTTCTCCGAGCGAATCCCCTGCGAAGG
>JBILKT010000224.1:0-2852 GCA_044376545.1 Alphaproteobacteria bacterium | reverse complement strand
AATGAGTTTGTTGATGAGGGATTCTAACTGTGCTACGCGGTTTCGTAAATCCACGACTTCTTTCGCCAGTTCTACAGCAGAAACCATAGCGGCATTGCCATATGCGACTGCAAGATGTGGCCCTTCGTCCAAAACAGTTTCTGGTAAAACAGTCTGGAGGCTTTGAGCGCTAACACCTGCCTGCCTTGCACCCGTATCAGTTCTAGTATAAGTGCCGCTCTTGACTTTGGCTAGGGCTTCAACAAACCCTGCGCGTACATCTGACCAGTCTGTTTTTAAGCGCTCATCAGAATAGGCGGTGACATTGCCTTTTGCAATAAAGTCAGAGTTGCTACGAAAAATAAAATTGCAGTCAGCAGATGTTGTTCCAAAATGCATGCCAATACTATCGGAACCGCCATAACCCCCACCGCCTTGGAAATACGAAATTCCGTAACTATCAGCATTGCCAAAACTCCAAATGCGGTTTCGGCCTGATTGATACCCTGCATTTTGAAAGCCGCCTCCGGTACCAGAAGAAACAACGCCTGCGCTTGAAAGAGATAGTCCTGAACTGCTTGGGTCTAAATAATAGGCTGTGCTGTTGGCATCGTAAAAAATTGTGCCATCTACACGAGCGCCAAAGTAAGCGCCTTTGTTGCAGTACACCCCGTACGCCGAATTGGTCGACGAAGTGCCAATACCCATGCAGTCGTTTGAAACTAGGTAATAAAAATACCATTTGCCATTGGCTTCGCGGTAAACACCGCCGTTACCAGCGCTGTCGTACATCATCCCATTAACAGAGCTGTGCGAAAGAAACATACCGCTGTATGAATTTTTGCTGCCGTCTATCTGGAACTGTGTGTATGTGGAGCCACCATTTGGGTAAAAATGCGCACCATAGTGGTTTGGCCAATAGATTCCTGCGGAATTGTCACACTGAATCCAAGTGTTCGGACGGAAATATTGATTTCCAGACAAAACAAGGCCATAAAGGTACGAACTACTACTGGGGTCACAGTAGTAAGCAGTGTTTTCGTAATCATAAAAAACTGGTGCTCGAACTGAGCCTGTAACAAGGAAATCTGCGTTGTGGTTTAACTGCATTTTCCATGTAGACCAGTTAGCGCTACCTGCTTTACTTGTATACCAATAATGCTGATGGTCTTCAGACGCTACTAATCCCGCAGTTCTCCAGTGACCTGAGTAATAGTGAATGTCGTTGCCGTAAGTTCTGACTTGGGCTTGGTAATTTGATTGAACGCCAAGTTCAAGAGAATCGTAGTTTGAAAGCCCTGCAATTTTTATTGCAACAGTGCCATTTGCATTAGAACCACCAGTTGCGGCTTGGTAGTTTGCGTAGTTGAGCACGGTTGTGCCAGCAGGGTCTACATAAAACGCAGTATTTTGACTATCGTAAAAAAGGGGTGATCTAATAGATTCGCCATTTAACAAATAACCGCCGTTATCCATTAAAACATTAGCGCCACTAAACCTCATCTGCCAAGTGTTATTGCCACCAATGTACAACTCATCGCTGGGGCCCGCTTTTATCATAGAAGCGTTTGTGCCAGCTGACGTAAGCGTTATTTCAGAAGACCCATTTACATAAAATATTGCAGTAGTTAATACACTGGTGCCATTTGGGTCTACGTAGTACGCAGTGTTGTTGCTGTCGTAAAAGATTGGCGCACGGGATGACACGCTTGTCTGGGATACACCCTGACTACTTACCCAGAAATCAGAGCCGCCTTGTGTAGCGGTTCCGCTTACATGAAGCCCAATATAATCAGGGCCGCCTTGGAAATACGAAATTCCATAAGTATCGGCATTGCCAAAACTCCAAATGCGGTTTCTGCCGCTTGTAAAAGTTCTATTTTGGAAACCCCCGTTTGTTCCAGTACCAGATGAAACAATGCCGTTAGTTGCTAACGCAAGGCCCGTGCTGTTTGGGTCTAAGTAATAGCTTGTGTCGTTGCTATCGTAAAAGATCGGCGCACGAAAATCCCCCGATGCGTACCCAGTGCCGTTGATGCTGACCCTGTATGATGAACTGTGGTCGTTTACACCAAACCACCAATTGCCTGCCGTTGACAAAGACAGGTAGTATGCACTATTGGTGTCAGAATACAAGCCGAAGCCATTACCAACACCATAGTCCGGAGCGTAGCCTGCGATCCAGCGCCAATTGTGATTTCCTTGGATATATAGGTTACCAGCGTTTAAACCGCCGGGCCCTCTACCCACAGTTAATCCGGAAAGTCTGGAATCACTGTTCGGGTTTATGTAATAACTTGTGTCATTGCTGTCATAGAAAATTGGCGCTCTAACATCACCAACGGCAACAAAAGTACTTCCGCTTAAATACGCTTTTATGTTTCCGTCACTTAACGTAGACGATGTTGAATATTCAAATGCCAATTCAGCATTGCTGCTATTACCGCGTATTTTCCAAGCGGAATCAGTGCCAATTCTAAATGCCTGACCTATAGTATTGTTTAAATTTGAAGTACTTGCGGGGTCTACGTAGTAGCCTGTGTTATTGCTGTCGTAGAAGATTGGAGCACGCCAATCATCAGTTGCGAGTCCAGTACCACCTAAATGTAAATTGTAAGTAGGAGAACTTCCATAGTTAAGACCTGTGAAGCTACCGAAAAAAACAAGCCTGTGGATTGCTGCAACGTTGTCATATGCAGCGTAAAAGCGTCCATCGCCTACACCCATTGAATAGTGAGTAGCTGTTGTGCTATCACCGCGGATATTGACTACGCCGTAGGCTGATCCATAAACTGTTATCTGTTTAGTACTACTAGCAGTCCCCCAAGCGGAATTAACTGGGCTGGTAGTACCAACACCTATACTACCTGCAA
>JBILKT010000054.1:0-9281 GCA_044376545.1 Alphaproteobacteria bacterium | reverse complement strand
CAAGGATTTTCTCGCCGTCAGAGAGCAAAAAGACGAGAAAAGGCTTTGTGAGGCTCTTTTTCGGTATGCTTTTTGGTAAAAAACGATTCTTGCTGCCTTAAAGGTCTTGCGGGTATCTCGATACCCCCTGCGCCCTTTGCGTTGCAATCTCTCGTTTTTTCCTCAAAAATCATAGCCGATTTTAATTGATGACACGCCCTAGGACTGCCCGAGAGGTGTATAAAAACGGGGTGACGATTTTGGTATCATCGTTACGTCTATGCTATTTACGAAACACCCCACCAATACCTAACACCTAACACCTAAACCCTCTCTTACCCCCACAATGCCTGCTTCACCAACGCTGCTTGCTCAATTTCATGGCGTTTATACAATCCCGTTGCCGGCGATGCCGCTTCCACGCGCCCTGCGTACACAGGACGGGCTGATTTGTGCTTAATCGCGGCAAGAACGCCCTCGATACGCCTGTCAACGAACGTCCATGCGCCCATGTTTTGCGGCTCTTCTTGGCACCAAATAACTTCCGCATTTTTATAGCGCGACAGTTGCGCCACCAAAGAGTTGTGCGGGAAGGGATAGAACTGTTCCAAGCGCACCAAGGCGACAGTTTCAAGTTTTGCCGCACGGCGTGCTTCAAGCAAATCATAATAGACTTTGCCGCTGCACAGCACCACGCGCTTGATTTTGCTATCGTCCACCAGTTTATCAATCTCTGGCAGAACGCGTTGGAAACTGGTATTTTCCGCCATCTCGCTTAATTGGCTCACGCATAATTTATGCCGCAATAACGACTTCGGCGTCATGAGAATCAACGGCTTACGGAAATTACGGCGCAACTGGCGACGCAAAATATGGTAATAGTTGGCAGGCGTTGAGCAATTCGCGACCTGCATATTGTCTTCCGCACAAAGCTGTAAGAACCGCTCTAACCGTGCGCTGGAGTGCTCGGGCCCTTGTCCTTCATAGCCGTGTGGTAGCAACAAGACTAAGCCACTCATCCGCAACCACTTTGATTCCGCAGAACTGATGAACTGATCGATAATCACCTGTGCGCCATTGACGAAATCGCCGAACTGCCCTTCCCAACATACGAGTGTTTTGGGGTCTGCGCCTGAATAGCCATAGTCAAAGCCAAGGACAGACGCTTCTGCAAGCGGGCTGTCCAACACCTCAGCAAACGCGGGTTGCCCTGACCATAAGTTATTGAGGGGGAGATAATTTTGCTCATTGGTCTGATCGCGCAACACGGCGTGACGTTGCGAGAATGTGCCGCGTCCGCAATCTTGCCCTGACAACCGCACGGGATTGCCTTCTGCTAAGAGTGTGCCGAATGCCAAGGCTTCCGCCGTTGCCCAGTCAATCCCTTCGCCTGTTTCAATGGCTTTTTTCTTGAGCTCTAGCTGGCGTTGAATCTTGCTATTGAGATCAAATGGTGCGGGCACACGGCACAAGCCATCGCCCACTTGCTTGAGCAATTCAAGGCTTACCGCCGTATTGCCCTTGCGGTCATCGCCGCTTGCGGGCGCATAGCCACTCCACGCGCCTTCTAGCCAATCGGCTTTGTTTGGCTTATAGGATTTTGCTGCCTCAAAGGATTGCTCCAAGTGTGTCTGTAAATCGCTAATCAAACTGTCTGCTTGTGCTTGGCTCAACGCGCCGTCTTGCACCAATTTTTCGGCATATTGCGTGCGGGTGGTGGCTTTGGCGGCAATCGCTTTATACATTTTGGGTTGCGTGAAGGCAGGCTCGTCGCTTTCATTATGCCCAAAACGACGGTAGCAGATAATGTCTAATACCACGTCTTTTTGGAACTGTTGGCGATAGTCTGCCGCGAGCTGCGACACCCACACCACCGCTTCTGGATCATCGCCATTCACGTGAAAAATCGGGGCTTGAACAATCCGCGCGACATCAGTGCAATAGGGCGAAGAGCGCGCATAAGCAGGACTTGTGGTAAAGCCAATCTGGTTGTTGGTGATAACGTGAATGGTGCCGCCTGTTTTATACCCCTTAAGGTCTGACAAGCCGAACGTTTCTGCCACTAACCCCTGCCCTGCAAAGGCAGCATCCCCGTGCAGCAATACGCCCATGACTTGACGACGCTCTGTGTCTTTGCGCTGATCTTGCTTGGCGCGTACTTTGCCAATCACCACAGGGTCAACCGCCTCTAAATGCGAGGGGTTGGGCGCGAGCGACAAGTGCACCGCATAGCCTTGATATTGCCTGTCAATGGAGGTGCCGAGGTGATACTTCACATCGCCAGATCCTTGCACCTCTTCAGGGTTAGCAGGCGTGCCTTGAAACTCAGAGAACAACGCCGTGAAAGACTTGCCCAGCACGTTGGTGAGTACGTTGAGCCTGCCACGGTGCGCCATGCCAAAACAAATATCGCGCACGCCATTTTCGCCTGCACGATCGATAATTGCTTCTAGAGCGGCAATGGTACTCTCCCCCCCATCAAGCCCGAAACGCTTGGTGCCCACGAACTTCAGGTGTAAAAATTTCTCAAGCAATTCTGCTTTTGTGAGATTTTTGAGAATGGTTGTTTTTTGCTCTTTTGTGAAGCGTGTTGTATAATTGTTGTTCTCTACCCGCTCTTGCAGCCACGATTTTGCATCAGGGTCTTGAATGTGCATGAATTCCACACCGATACGCCGTGAGTATGTTTGCTGTAAGCGTTCTACGATTTGGCGCAATGTGGGCGACGCTAGCCCCAGTACATTATCAATGAAAATGCGGCGATCGAGGTCATTTTCTGTAAAGCCATAGCTTTTATAGTCTAACTCAGGGTGCGGCTGAATTTCTGTTAAGCCGAGGGGGTCAAGATCCGCGAGCAAATGCCCGCGCACCCGATAGGCACGAATGAGCATGAGCGCACGGATGGAGTCTTGACGGAGCTGCTGGACTTGCTCTGCCGTAAATTCACCGCCTGCAACGGCTTGGTTTTTTTTAGCTGCGCTGCGATCATTCGCAGGGGTGGGCAACGGCACATCGTCTTCGCCACCAAAGGCTGTGGTGCTTTTTGCCGCCCAGCTGGCACGGCGAATCTCTGGCGAAAATTGACTTTCCGCATCGCCTAGCCCTCTGAAATAGGCGGCAACAGAGGCATCCACCGATGCAGGATCGTTGGTAAATTGTGCATACAACGAGGCAAGAAATTGCGGGGAAGCAAGCAACAGAGTATCTTCAACAGCGGCGACAGCGGACATGATATTTCCTGAAAATAAAGTAAGAGTGCCTCATTTTAACGTGTCCTACACAGGATGCAATTTTCTTTTTGCGCTGAAGATGTATTTTTATGGTTGCTTTTTTGTACGAAAAGTAATTATATTTCTATAATTACTGTTGTATTGTACTTTTAAAACATTCTTAAGGAGATTTTATGCCAGCAGCATTTGCTTTGATTGGAGGGGGGATTAAGGACGATAAAAAGCCAGGACAACCAAATGTTTGGGATGGAATGTTTGATTTATTAGTTGATAAAGACCGTCGTGGTATAAAAGACCGTCGTGGTATAAAAGTACTGATTATCGGTTCGAATGCAGACAAGGCAGAAGACGATGCGACAGTAACTGGCAAAAAAATGAAACGCTTTGGAATAGATGAGCGCAACATTTATGTGTATGCCCCCACAAACCATGAAGAAGCGTTGAAGAATACAAAAGCCCACGACCTTGATAACAGATATGATGCAGACTTAGAAAAACTACTGTCAGAAGTCCATCTAGTCTATTTTATAGGCGGACAACAAAAAGCAGGATGCGGAACTCTCAATAAAACCCTTTTTTCAAAATGCCTTAAACAACAAGCAGAAGACAGAGACGATCTTGTCATTGCGGGCACGTCTGCAGGCACAACAGGTATGGGGGGGGGTAATGGTAATCAGATCATCTATGACGGGGGAACCCTTGAGAACACGCATCAAGCAAACATTATTGAGTTTGATGAACATGGTAGCATAAAATTGCGAGAAGTTGTAACAGGAGAAGGGCTTGGTCTTTTGTCCGCCCATATTGCCCCTGATTCGCATTTCCTTAACCGAACACGCATTCCACGCCTTACGGCGAGTCTTGCTTGTGAGTTTGTACGATGTTTAGGAAACGCTCCAACGCTTGGCGTGGGTGTGGATGAAGATACGATGGCTATTATTACCCCTGATGGCATGTTGCGCGTGTTTGGTAACAGCAGTGTCACTGTTATTGATATAAAAAATAGCCCCATTCACTGCACAACAACAGATGGCGTAAACAGAATTATCGTGCCTGATGCTAGAATATACTCTCTGATACACGGGGATCAATTTAATACACATACGCGTGAAAAAGTTCTCCCCAAAGATTCCATGCCGCTGTATGAAAATGGAATGTTTGCGTCTGCCAGCATAAGCAGAGACTTTGTTTATAGATAAAACCAACAAAATTGCCCTCTACACATTTTAAAGCCCCCCGTGGCAAATACGCCACAAATATCCTCTCTTATACCAATCATCTTTGAAACCCAAAGGAAAAATGGACCCCAGCCTGCGCTGGGGATTCTCCTTGAGTAAGCAATCACCCTGAGCGAATCCCCAGCGCAGGCTGGGGTCCAGAAATCCTTCGGATGACTAAGCGGATTGGTATTACATTACGAATGTACGCGACACTAGGTTTTATGCGTTTGTCCCCGTTCATGAAAACACTACGTTAATCCATGGATGGGGTACTAGTACCTCTTCCAGTATATAAAGTTACTTTTGTGGAAGAGGTACTCGCCTTTATTTGATTCGTCCCTGCTCCACGGATAACGTAACGTTATCTCGTGGAAATTGTACTAGTAGAGCATAATCGATAATTGCCGTATACTTCACCCCTCCCGCTGCGCAGCGGGAGGGGGCCAGAAAATACGGAAAATATCAATTATGCTCTACTAGAGCGAAACCATCTTAGCTTGTTCGGCTACGGATGGGTAGAGTAATTTTTTCCCACCTGCACCACCCAGGGCGATTGCATTAGAAAAAATAACTCATTGAAAAATAATGGTTTTTTCAGAATTGCAACATTAAGACCTATCGCGCAACATATTGTTTTTAAAGAAATAAATTTTCTAATGCGATTGCCCCGCCTGCACCACCTGTTCCTTTCCCCGCACCCACGCAAAATGTTGCACGGTTTCTTCCCAACGGCTGAGAAGTTGTGCCGCAACGGCAGAGTCAGTTCTGGCAACATACTGTTCTAGCAGCACGTTAAGTCTGCCTGCCGCGTCTTTATCCAGCACCATCGCTATCACAGACTCCTCATTGATATACTGTGATAGTTTTTGCTGTGGGTCATAGACAAATACCTCGCCGCCTGTCATGCCTGCGGCGAAATTATGCCCCACTGCCCCTAAAATGGCGACGGTCCCGCCTGTCATGTATTCACAGCCATTCGCGCCACAGCCTTCAATCACCGCTGTTGCACCAGAATTCCGCACGGCAAAGCGTTCGCCTGCAAGGCCCGCTGCAAACAAGGTGCCTGCCGTTGCCCCATAGAGCACCGTGTTGCCAATAATCGCGTTGTCTGAGGAGAGAAGTGTGGAGGCCGCACGAGGACGAACAATAATACATCCGCCAGACAACCCTTTTCCCACATAATCATTGGCTTCCCCATGGACTTCTAAGGTAATACCTTTACACAAGAAGGCGCCTAACGATTGCCCCGCACTGCCACGCAAGCGAATCGTCAGTTGGTCATCCGCAAAATGGTGCATGCCATAGCGGCGGGTGACCTCGCCCGACAGCCGCGCTCCCACTGTGCGATGGGTGTTTTGCACCACGTAGGTGAGCTGCATCTTCGCACCGTCGTTTAAGAATGACGCTGCATCATTGAGAATCAGCGCGTCTAGGGTGTCAGGCACAGGGTTTCGATAGAGCTTTTTGGTATAGTCAACCGCGCTGCTTTCAGGACGCGCCAACACCGCATTCAGATCAATCTGATTAAACACGCTGTTTTGCTTGTAAATTTGATAAAGGCGATCGCTGCGACCACATGCCTCATGCAGGCTTTTTAGCCCCAAATGGCTGAGGATTTCCCGCACTTCTTCCGCAATAAAACTAAATAAATTGATGACTTTTTCAGGGCTTCCTGAGAATTTTTCGCGCAATGCTTTATCTTGCGTGCAAATCCCCACAGGGCAGGTGTTGGAATGGCATTGCCGCACAAGAATGCAGCCCATGGCAACCAGTGATGCCGTGCCAATCCCGAACTCTTCCGCGCCTAACAACGCCGCAATCACAATATCTCGCCCTGTTTTTAAGCCGCCGTCTGACCTTAAAGTGATTTTATGGCGAAGATGATTGATAACAAGGGCTTGATGCACCTCACTTAATCCTAACTCCCAAGATACCCCTGCGTATTTCACGCTCGAGAGCGGACTTGCGCCCGTGCCGCCGTTATGTCCTGCCACCAAAATTACATCCGCACCCGCTTTGGCAACCCCTGTCGCAATCGTGCCAATGCCTGATTTTGCCACCAACTTCACGCAAATTCTGGCACTTGCATTAATCTGCTTCAAGTCATAGATGAGCTGCGCTAAGTCCTCAATGGAGTAAATATCGTGGTGCGGCGGCGGGGAAATCAGCGTCATCCCTTGCTTTGCGTGGCGAAGCGCGGCAATTTCCGCTGTCACCTTGAAAGAGGGTAGCTGCCCGCCTTCCCCCGGTTTTGCGCCCTGTGCCACCTTAATTTCAATTTCATCACACTGGTTGAGGTATTCCGCCGTCACGCCAAACCGCCCGCTTGCCACCTGTTTAATGCGCGAGTTG
Source organism: Alphaproteobacteria bacterium (assembly GCA_044376545.1). Lineage (GTDB taxonomy): Bacteria > Pseudomonadota > Alphaproteobacteria > JAJTHO01 > CANGXP01 > CANGXP01. The sequence continues at coordinate 2,500 of JBILKT010000054.1, read as the reverse complement.
GCATTATCGCCATTGGGCAATAACGTATAGCGCGCTTTATCCTCGCCCCCTTCGCCTGAATCAGAGCGTGCGCCCATGCGGTTCATGGCGACGTTCAGCGTGCCGTGCGCCTCAGGGCTCAGTGCCCCCAACGACATTCCGGGTGTGACAAAAACTTTGCGAATTTCGGTAATTGACTGCACTTCTTCAAGTTTTACAGGAAGGGCATCGTGGGTAAAATCCAGTAAATCCCGAATATGCACAGGGGGCGCGGTATGGATTTTTGCACTATATTTTTTATAGAGCGCGTAGCTGTTTTTGGTGACGGCTTCTTGCAGCAAATGCGTTGTTTCAGGGGCGTGGGCGTGATGCTCCCCGCCGTTGCGATAGCGGTAAAATCCGCCTACTTGCAGCGGGATTGCGTCGTTTCCGAACGCTTGGTCATGCACATTAATGAGTCGCTGTGCAATTTCTATTAAACTAATACCTGAAATACGCGACGTAACACCTGAAAAATATGCCGACGTGACAGCGCGAGACAAGCCCAACACCTCAAAATTATACCCGCCGCGATAGGAGCTAATCGCCGCAATGCCAAGCTTTGAGATAATTTTCAGCAAGCCTTGCTCTAATGCGATTTTATAATTATTGAGCGTTTTTTCTAGAGATTGCTTAGGATACAAGCCCTTTGCATGGCGATGCTTTAAAGTTTCTTCCGCTAAATAGGGTATCACCACCGTTGCGCCCACGCCGATTAAGACGGCGGCTTGGTGCGTATCAAGGCAATCTCCTGCTTCAACTGCTAGTGAAATAAATGTTCGCAAGCCTTTGTTTAATAAATAACTATGCACCGCGCTGGTGGCAAGAATCATGGGGATGCCGATGTGCTCCACATCAATCGCCTTATCGCTGAGGATAAGCAGCTTTGTGCCATTGCGTACCGCCGCTTCGGCTTGCTGTTGCAGGGTTTGGAGGGCATTTTCGAGGGAGGTGGAGGGCGAAAATACACAAGGCAACGTAACAATTTTCTCCCCTACATACGCCCTTAACGCCGCAAACTCCTGACTTAACAGAATGGGAGACGACAATTCTAAAATCGGCGCATGATTTTGCGCGGTATAGAGCATGTTTTCCAAGTTGCCCATGCGCGTTGCAAGGCTCATCACATAGTGCTCGCGCAGGGGATCAATCGGCGGGTTTGTCACTTGAGCAAAATTCTGCCGAAAAAAGTGGTGTAAGCCGCGATAGTGCTGGCTTAGAACCGCAAGTGGCGTGTCATCGCCCATCGACCCCACGGCTTCTTTGCCTGTTTCCGCCATGAGATGCAGCACGAGTTCGGTTTCCTCTAAACTCCAGCCTACCGCACACTGACGGCGCAACAGCGTATCTGTTGAAAGCCCCGTCTCCTGCTGCACCTCGCCTCCCGCCTGCTTCAGCACGTCTTCAAACAATACAATGTTTTCCGCCCATGTTTCGCAGGGCAAATGCTCCACCAGCCATTGTTTAACGGCGTTGTCATTGAGCACCGCTCCTGTTTCCAAATCAACACTGAGCAATTGCCCCGGCCCTAAACGCCCTTTATGCAAAATATCGGTTTCCTCAAGGTCAACCACGCCTGTTTCAGACGCGCCAATCAGCAAGGTTTTGGTTTGCGTATAGCGGAATGGGCGGAGGCCGTTCCTGTCCATCCCCACTTGCACACACTGCCCATCGGTGGCAACAACGGCGGCAGGCCCATCCCATGGCTCCACCACAGAATTACTATAGGAATACAACGCCTTAAGTGCATCAGGCATGGTGGGGTCATCCCTGTGCCATGCCTCAGGAATCAGCAAGGCTTTCGCCAGCGCAAGCGGTCTGCCCGCCCGCACCAACAATTCCATCACGTTATCGAGCGCGGCAGAATCCGATAGCCCCCGTTGAATAATCGGCTTTAATGCTTCAATTTCCGCGCCAAACACGGGGCTTTCAAGGCGCACCTCATGCCCCTGCATCCACGCCATGTTGCCTTTCAACGTATTAATCTCGCCGTTATGAGCGATGACACGGAACGGATGCGCCAGTTTCCACGTGGGGAACGTGTTGGTAGAATAGCGTTGGTGAAAAATCGCAAAACGCGAGACAAACCGCGCATCTGCAAGGTCAGGATAAAACGCGGTGATTTGATCCGCCAAAAACATGCCCTTATAAATAATCGAGCGGCTTGAGAGCGAACAGACGTAAAAATCCTTAATACTGGCGGCTTCCACCTGTTTTTCGATAATACGGCGCAAGACATAGAGTTCCGCCTCAAACGCCGTTTTCGCAAGGTTGCGCGCCTCACGGCTTTCCTCTTCAGGAGAGGGCTTCAACAATAAAATCTGCTCAATTTCGGGGCGCACATCGGCGGCCTTCTCGCCAATCACCGCAATATCAATGGGCACACGCCGCCAACCGTAGACAATTAACCCGCGTTTTGCGGCTTCTGACTCAACAATGGTGCGGCATTGCTCTTGCTCCTCTAAAGTACGGCGCGGCAAAA
>JBILKT010000053.1:0-9298 GCA_044376545.1 Alphaproteobacteria bacterium | reverse complement strand
CGCTGATAACCAGCCCTGAGAGTGCGCCTTCAAGAGCCGTATAATTCACCTGAGACGCGCTAAACCCCGCCTGCCGCAGGAGATCCTGCACCACACTTTGTACATCAGCCATAAATCCCCCCAAATGCCCAACGAAAATAATAATACCACACACTCGGCAGAATATCCGACCGCACGGCACACGTGAACAACCGCTCATCTACCATAAAACTTGGGACAAGCCGTTGTTTATAATACTGATAGGCAAACACCACCCGCGCCATTTTATCAGGATGATACATCGCATTGGGTTGCAAATACGGTGTGTTTGAGGCTGCCCATCGCTCTGCATCAAACGGATCGGTGCTTGCCGCAAACTCATAGTGTTTTGCCGCAGGGTTCAGCACATTGGTGCTTAAAAAATTAAACGCATTATCCACCACCATTTGATAGCGCGTGCCCCCTGCCATCAGCGCAATTTCCAGCCACGGCTCAAGGTCATAATTCTGATAATGCAGCGCATCCCGCCTGATATAATCAATACTTTCGCCTGCATTCGTTGCAGGGCGCGGCATCGCATGACCGTTCGGATGAAACACCTCTTGGAGCGTCCCACCACCGCCATCATTCGCCAATGTTTGGCTTACAAAAATGCGGGTTTTGTCAGACCCGCTCAGGTAACTTGCGGACGTAATCGTAAACGTCCCATTATTCCCTTGCGTATTGCCGGTGATGATAATCAAACCGCCCGCCACAAACCGTGACAGATAATTCCCATTTATATCAAATCGCTGTTCACTTTTGCTCGCGCCCACCACGGTTCGTGTCATGGGATACGTCACCGTGCTATTCCCAAACGGAAAATTAACAGCAGCAAAGCTATCTATTGTTGTGAGCAACGCATTGTAATTACTGGTAAGCCCCAGAAAATCATACACCTGCAGCAAAATTTTATAATGGTGCGTATAGTGATTGCCATACTGCAACTGCCCCTCACCACTCAGCGGCGTAAATGACCACGCTTCTTTGGCTGTTTTCAGTTTATTCACCCATGTGGTTATGAGTGAACGCTCATTCGTGTTAAAATCTGCCCAACGCGCCTTGGCAACACGCAGCAAGTTCTCAAAATTCGTTTCATCAATGGGTTTACCTGTGGGATTATTTTTGGTTGCCCAATCAAGAATAATCGCCTTAATTTTCGCAAGCACTGCCGCATCCGCAACGCCCCCATGCATCCCTGTATACGTGTAATATTGATTCAGCACAGGCAACCGCACCCGCAGCTCATTAAACCCCGCCCGTGACGCTTGCACCGCACTCGTTGACACATCCGCCTCGCCTTGGCTTTTCAACGTTGCCACCGCTGCGGTATCAAGTGCCATGTATTGCGTTGCAAACTTCTTCAAGCGTTTGCGATTATTATTATACCATCCCAATCCGACGTTGCTGCTGGGCAATGCGCTTGCCGCAAGCGGGCTGGTATCGACTCCAAAAGAAATTGACATGTTGTTGACCTTTATATAGCGTGTTTGTTCTTCTGTAGAATGCCTAAACAGCATAAAATAAGCATAGTCAAAACGGAGAGGTGGCCGAGTGGTTGAAGGCGCACGCCTGGAAAGTGTGTATACGGGTAACCGTATCAAGGGTTCGAATCCCTTTCTCTCCGCCATTTTTAGAAGCTAAAAGAAACCATCTTCAGAGCAGATTTTGAGGTAAAGGTCTTATGAAAAAACTACTTTTTGCTCTGTTTGCTGTTTTGCTTCTTGTGCAAATTAAGTTTTCAGAAATTCAATCAAAATATGAGTGCGATGGAGTATTTTCTTCAGCAGATCAGAAAACTGCAGGAAAAATTTTTATCGAACTCAACGAATTTAGATTTTGGGTTCACCTTTGGAGCGAATCCGATGGCATTTTATACACTGAAATTCCAAATGAATTGTTCTATTATTACGAGGAAATTTCAGATATTGGAGATATAATTCAAATCTACAAGGATAATTCGTTCGTTGGACAGTTTTCAAAGCTGAGCAAAACTCTTGCCTTAAAAACACCAACAACAGGATTTTTTGATGGTACCTGTAAAAAATTAGCTGACTAGTTTTCTAATGCATTCTGATGACTTCTATGCACTTCCCCTAATGCCTAAACCCTACTGCCTAGACCCTAACTACCTCCCCTCCGCCACCATCACAAAATCATATTTACTCTGCGTTACCACCACCTCGCCATTAGCGCGATGCAGGCAATTCGCGGGAAACGCCACCGTGCCATATTCGAGCAATTCGCTATAGGTGCGCGAATACACTTTCAGTTGGTTGCCATAGATCAGCGTCACCGCCACGCTGCCGTGTTCATCCGTTGCGCTCGTGCTCACAGCAGTGGGATACGTCCCCGTATTGCGCTGTTTCACCACCGTATTCGTTGCGGGGTCAATAATCACCAAAATATCTTCACCGCTTAACGCCGTCCAAATCGCGCCCGTCACAGGGTTGCAGGCAATGCCCCACGGGAATAGCCCTACGCTAATCCGCGCAATTTCCGCCCCCGTTGTGGGGTTAAGCCGCACCACCTCACTGTTGGTTGTCACCCACAGATTGCCATCAAGCCCCTTGCACATTGCCCATGGCGCACCGCTCACCGTATAACTCGCTGTCACCGTATTGGTACTCGGATTAATCTTGCTCACTTGGTTAAGCGTCGGGAACGTCACCCACACAAACCCTGCATTATCCACCACCATCTCTCTAGGATAATTCCCCACCGCGATGTTGGCAATCACCGCCCCTGTGTCGGGATTGAGCCGTTGGACTACAGCATCACCCTGTGCTGTCACCCAAATATGCCCATCAGGGGTAATCGCCAACGCCCACGGCATGGCTTTCAGCGTCCCTAAATAGTCATTCTCCACGCCTGCCCTGCCTAGTGTTGCCTTTGTTTTCAGCGTTTTACTATCAAAGCGCGTAATCGTGCGGCGCAAGGTATTGCTCACAAAAATATCACCTGCCGCATTTTCTGCCAACCCTTGGGGCGTTTCTTCCCCCACCACTTTGGGTAAACTCGCGACCACCTCCATGGTGAAGTTCGGCACGCGATTGCCAAAGTCACTGAGGCGCACCTCGGTGAGCAAAATATACGCTAAGCCCCGAAAGGCAGGGAGATTGCCTGCGCCCACAATACTTTCTATCAAATCATCCGCCGTTTGTGTCTCCTGCCCATCATAGAGAGCTTCAAACGTATAATTATTGGTTTGCTCTGCCGAGAGGTTAAACGTCCGTGCATCATAAATAAGCGCGCTATCTGCCCAAATGCGCCGCACGGCCACAATCCCGCCGCGCGTTTTAAAGACAATCTGATCATCCTCATCATTCGCGCTGCCCACCACATTATTCGCCAAGAGCGACGGCACGGATGTTAGCGCAATCGCCATATCGGCCAGCGTATACCGCTCTGTCCCTGCCGTTACTGTTTTGCTGGAGAATTTGCCTGATCGCACATTTTGCGTATGACTAATCGTTGTCACCGTTGGTTTGCTCATCCAAATCACGTTGCCTGCCACCCGCGCGGTGCCATAGACCAACGGAATCGCCCGTCCATAGCTGGAAGAGAGCACCTGCGGAATCTCAAGAACCGTGGTATTGAGCCGCGTGCCCTGTTGCCCCGCCCCTGTGAGGGCATTATCCACATAGCTGCCCGCCACACTCGCCGCTGTCGCCAGAATCGTGGTGCCAAGGGTGCTTAAGCCCGCGCTTGTCCCTACCGCCGAGGCGGCTGCTGCAAAAACCAGTGTTGCCATTGTTTATTCCTTAAATTTGTAACTGGAGGAATGACGCGCCCGCCACTTCTCATTAAAATCATTGAGGCACACCGTGCCAACGCCCCGCTCGCCCCGCGCATGAATGAATGAATGTTCACTCACTAATATCCCCAGATGCGCCTCTCTGCCTGCCACAGCAAACACCAGCACATCGCCTGCCTCAGGCGTAATAACCCGTTCCGCAAAGGTGAGCAAATGTTCACGATAGCGCGGTGCATAGTCTGCAATCACCCGCCATTGCGGCGGATAGTCTTGGGGCAACACAACCTCAAGCCCTGTCACCGCGCTATACACCCCCGCAATCAGCCCATAGCAATCACACCCCACGCCCTTTAAGGCAGCATGGGGATGAAACGGCGTGCCCAGCCATTGGGTCGCCTCCGTTGCAAAGGGGTTCATGGTGTTAACAGTTTTTCGGCAACACGTTGGCACGCAGGCAGCCGTTGTGCCATCTCCGCCGCTGACCTGTCAAAGTTTTTTGCCCAGACCAACGCAATCGTCGCCGCCACAACAGGCACGGTGATTTTTTCCAGAGGAATTTTTGCCAAGGCTTCCGCAACGCTTTGTGCTTCTGAACTATATTCATCAAGAGGTGCGCCATCCTCAATGAGTCCTTCTAAGTCCTCTTCAATAAAAGAGGCGTTAATTTTTTCAAATGTAAGATTCATAATACAATTCCTACTGATGGCGATAAAGTGTGATGACTTTGCCAGCATTCCTACCTTCAATTTGTATGATAACGGTTACACCATTATCACCTTTATATCTTTTCTGTAATGTGCCGTATCTGCCTATCTTTTCGATTACATTCCCAGATTTTTCCGCAGATCTAACTGCTTGCTTTATCTGTTTATCCGTAATTGCACGCTGTCCGCTTCTTAAACTACCATGTTCAGTAAAGCCTTTTTGAGTATTTCTGCTTAGTCTGTATGCACTCAACGCACGTTTAGCAACAGTAACAGCACCGCCTCCTAAGAAAAAACCTATCGTATTTTCAACCAGATAAGATGGTTTTATTGGAGGATCATTGATTTGTCCAAGGGGTGTTATTTCTGTAGAATTTCCCTCCCCACTCGTCCACTGCCCACCATCAGAACTCCCCGCTGGAACACGCGGCTGATTGGGATCATATTTCACGTCTTCCCAAAACTGCTGGAGTCCATGTAAGATTTCCTGTACTTCCTGCGATACTCGCCCCCTACGAATGTAATCGTTAAATGCAAGCCTTTCTGCTTGTCGCTTAACCATAAGATATTTTTCAAAAACGTATTCCATTTCTTCCCCCCTACCCCATTGGGCTAATCAACTTATCAATACCGGGGAGCAAATGCGGTGGCTCGCCACGAAAATTCGCGACATTGTTAAACACATCGCGGCAGGTGGCAAATTGCCGATTACAACCCCGAATGGCAGTAAACGCATCGCCCACCGCTAACGCAAACGGCAGGGGTTCTAACAATTCAATCACGCCTGAAGCATAGGTTTTAATGCTTGCCTCACGCCCAAAATTCGCCCCCGTTGTCCATTTCAACGTACCAAACTGAAAGTATCCGTCTGCTTGCACGGTGCTATTGTGTGTGAATGAACGCTCACTCAATTTTGCAACAACCGTATAACTGAAGCTATAGGCCGCTGTGTTGACGTTACACCGCGCATCGCCCAACTTTTTCACACGGCACGTGGGGGTATACACCTCCATCGGCACGGTAGCGAGTTTTGAGGCAAGACCGCGCAATTCCGCCACAAACTTGCCCTCAGTAATGCGGATTTCCGCAATATAGGCGGAGCGTAACCACAGCACTGTTTGCGGGGTAATGGTAGTGGGGGGACTCACATAATCCACCAAAAACACTTCCACCAGTGTGTTATCATACACACCGCGTAACAAGTCTTCCGCCGTGATGCTGTCATCACTTAAGATGCCTTCCACATCAAGATTATCCACCCGCAAATCTGCGGTGCTTTCAATGGCAGTGCTACTCAGACTCGTTGTTGCGCGATAGGTCACGCCGCCCAACAGCAAATCCTTATCAAGACTGGTGAACGTGAGTACCACGCCATCAGTGCGCGTCAGGCGATAGCACAAGGCAAGCGTTGTGACGGCTTCTGCCACAATGTTTGTTGTCAGCGTTTTCATAGTCTCACCTCAACAACAGGCACGCTTTGCAACGATGTAATGCCGTAACTGTCCAGCGTTGCCGACAAACTATCCGTATCAAACCGCACAGGCACATCAAACTGAAAGCCTGCTTTAACCAATACACCGTTTGCAGGCGGCGTTGTGAAGGTAAGCACCCCTGTGGTGTTATCCACCACAAAGCCGCTGGTAAGCTCTGTTCCAGCCAGTGACACGCGCACCGTGCCCGCCACAGGCTTACTAATCGTGCGTGCGGCGGTAACACTGCCCGAGGTGTAATTTTTTACTAAGGAGAATGTCGCTTTTATGCCATTTCCTGTGCCTACCAGCTGATCGGTTGGTGTTATCACAGACGCTGATTGATAATCCGTCCAATCTTTATAGCGAAAGCCATAAGCCTTGCCTTGGCGGGCTCTGAAAAACGCGAGTAACGCATCGAGTTGCGCTTGTGTCCGTACCCCATAAGCGATGTTATACTTGGCGCGTGCCGCACTCCAATTCACATTGCGTTGCTCGAACCCTGAAAGGGACGCAACAATGGTGGTCGAGAATTCAGGGCCCCCACTACTGCCGTAAGAAATATCTTCAGGCAGTCGTATTTCATGAAATGCTGGCATGATTATGCTCCTGTATAGGTAAGTGTGCCTGCAGACTCCAACGTCAGGCGATAGCTTTCCATCTCTGCCACTGTTCCTGCACGTTCATAACGGCTCAACACAAAAAATCCTTGCAAGGTATCACCCCCTGAAAAAATGAGTGAACACTCAATCACTTTTCCGCCTAAGGCAGCCGCCATTAACAAGGCTTCTGCAGCAGAGTCTTCAAACACGCCCTCTGCACTGATACGCACATTACGCAATCCACTCACCCGTTGTTGCCACGCACCCTGCTGCGGGCTGCTTGCTTCCAACACCGTTGTGTTCACCGCAAAATCTGTCGTGGTCAGCCCGCCTACTAACACGGGCGCACCGCCGCTGATGACGCGTAACTGAAAATCGCGTCCGAAATAAAATGTCATATGAAAGTCCTTTTATTAGGGCATCAGGCAGCAGAAAATTGCCTATTGCCTACTTTTGCACATACACGCGAAATTTTTGCTCCACATCAATCGCTTGTCGTCGCACCGCACTTGTTGCTGTTTGCAAATAGGTGGAGCGCACCAACGTGCCGTCGCCTAACAAGAAACTCATGTTCTTGAGTAAGCGATACACCTCTTCCGCAATGCCTTTGGCTTCCGCCAAATTCTCTTTTCCTGAAAATGCGTGAACACTCACATCAAAAACTTGCCCGTCTTTGCTTTTGGTATCCCATGCTTTTGCCACATCTTGCCCGATGGTGATGTAGGGCAATGCCGCCCCTTCTGGCGCAACATCATACACGTCGTTAATTTTTGTCATTAATGCACTGTCACCCTCTAGGACGGTATACAGCACGCCTTGAACGGTATAACTTAAGTCTTTTGCCATGATTTACTCCATTGTTAACGCATCAGTGCATTCAATCTCCCGATACAAGTTATCTGATGTCACAGGCGGCAGCCCCACAATCCGCAAGACGCGTCCTTGCCAGAGCAATCGCATACTTTCCTCAATCGCCACGATGTTCCGCACCGTCACTATATAGCGGTTTGCCACCTGCTTTTGTTCCGCAACGACCGCTGCTGTGAGCGATTTTGCGACCACGTTCGCCCATAAATCCGTAACCATACTCCATGTTGTTGTCCGCCCTCCACTCGTATTCGCTGTATAAACAGGCTGCTGTAGGGTGACCCGCTGTGTCAGTGTGTTAAGCGTGTGCATTGTCGTCATCCTTTTTGGGCATAAAAAAAGACCCGCTGGCTGCCCAACGGGTCTTTTACGATATTTAGATATTCATCAACTGCGTTGTTAACTCTCTTAAATTCCCGAAGATTCGGCGAGCCAGCCGAGCCGCACGGAATGTAGTAAGCTACCTGAGAGCTTGTCCCGAAACTAACGTATGAGGAGAAAGTTGAGATTTTTGCGCGAAAAATCGCTCCAAAATAGCGGGGTATACTGAAGTATTTTCCCTATTTTGGAGTGATTTTGCAGCCAAAAAGATCAATTTTAAACTTGTGCGTTAGTTTCGGGACAAGCTCTGAGTACGGCGAGGCGCAGCGCAGACAATATACGGGAATTTAAGAGAGTGGGCGTTAGTCGTTGTAAAGTGTAAATGCGGAACTCGCCATCACATCGTGCGTTGTTTTCGAACGAACATCTTTTTTAAGGGGCACGCCCAGCATACATAATTGTTGTTTCTTTGCCTGCAAAAATGCGAGTTGCGCTTGCGGAGTTTTTTCCAAAATAAAATGCCGATAGTCTTTTGGTACTAACGGATGGTTGCACCAATACACCTCCACCGCGCCCCGCATCATCCGCGTATCACTGATAGACTGCCATAAATGTCCCGCTGCACGTTGTTTTTCATTATCAACAGCCACGTTGCCTGATAATAATCCAACCTCACGCTCGCTCAACAACAAGAACAGCTCTGTCAACGTTTTTGGCGTCACTTTATCGAGCAAGGATACTTTTGCTTGATGCAAACGCGAGTCCATCGGATTCCAGTCAACAAGCCAATGCAATGGATCATGAATCATTTCTAGTTTATGAAACCCTGTCAAACACTCCGTTATCAGGCGTAGCCACGATTTCTCTGTTTCCGTCCCCAACACATACCGTTCAAGAAAAAGTGCCTTCATGGTTGTATGCGTAACAGGCACAGCAAAAGGCTTCAAAGCATCGCAAAAATATTTTTCAATCAATGTTAATGTCATTGCCCGCAGTTCAATGAGTCCACGAACCTCAGGCTCTTTGGAAGATCGTAAATGTTCATTAAGTGACAGCAATTCGGCGCAAAGCCGGCCCACAGATACACGCATGAATCGTTCTTTTTCAACCGTTACACGGGCAAAAAATTCATCATCCTCCATGAATACAGGTTCTATAGAAGACGCACCTCTCCCCTGCGCATTACGTTGCGCGATTTTAGAAAGCGTTTTGAGCAAATCCATAGGGGGTGGCTTTTTCATTAAGCTGATTTACGATCCTTATATGGTTATCTTGGGTAAACTATTCAATTGTTTTATCCGAGATATTACTCGGCACTGGCACAACGAAACCCAATACGTCTTTTGGTAAGACGTTGCGCTCTTTCAACGCAGTAATCAGTGTTGTTAAATCGGTATAGGGCTCTTGCCCGTTTAGGGTGAGCAATTCTGCAGCATAATAGTCTGGTGTTTCAACACGATGCGTCAGAATTATCAGCATAATGTTTGCTTTTTCCTCAATAATCTTTTTTAGCTTTTTATTCCCGCCCTGTTTCTCTCTAAGGTCCTCTTTAAGGTTTTC
>JBILKT010000210.1:0-2891 GCA_044376545.1 Alphaproteobacteria bacterium | reverse complement strand
GGGCACCTCTAAAAACCCTTTTATCGGGATGAGTGGCTAGGAAAGACTTGCTGAGGAAACGTAAGCGTACATAAAGGTACGTGCGGCTTCCGAAGCGAGGCTTGACAACGCCAATCGCCCTAGAAAAGAGGTTTTTAGAACTGCCCCATACCTGAATAACCCCTATGCCGTCTTTCCACCCTGATGAAACATTGTTGGTTGAGTACACCGCAGGACAGCTTGACCAAGCAACCGCGCTTGTGGTGGCAGCCCATGTTGAGCTGTGTGCTGCGTGTCAACACAAGGCGGATGTGTATCTGTCTTTAGCTTCAGAATTCCTAGAGCAAAGCGAGAGCACGCCCTGTAGTGAAGCCGTGTTAGAAGCGTTACTAGAGGCGGTGCGCGCCCCTGTTGATGTGGCTATTGAGCCTTCTGTCATCGCATCGCCGTATCAACAAATTTTTTATCCGCGGGTGCTGAATACATTTTTGGAGCAATCGCCACCAGAAAAATCATGGCAAACGATTGGTAATAGCCTCCGCCAAATGCCTATTTCCAAGGGATTCAATGGTGCTACGTGCAAAATAATGGGCGTGAAAGCAGGCAGTGCGCTGCCAAAACATACCCACAAGGGCGACGAGTTTGTGCTTGTCTTGCAGGGTGGGTTGAGTGACCATCGCGGTACGCTGCATCGCGGTGATTTTATTCATGCCGATGCCAGTGTTGAACATACCCCTACCGCCGAAATGGGAGAGGAATGCATCTGCCTTGTGGTGACTAATGGTAAACTAAAATTTACAGGGATTTTTGGGCGCCTGTTGAATTGGGTGTCGTGAGGGAATTTTGCCTTAATTGCTGTAAAAAAAAGGGGCTGCTTTCTATGATTGTTTTCTTTGTGTTTTTAAGCTACACTGATAGTTGTTCTGCTGTGAACAGAATAGAAGAAATGAGGTTATACCGCTCGCACCTGAAGATCTGCAAATAAATCTTGCGAGCGGTAAAGCCCGCGCGGCGCTTGAGCGAAACGTTGCACATTCTTCATGTGCAAAAGGTATATAATGGTGCGCCCTCCTATTTTTAATCCTGAAATACAACAACGCTTAGAGGCTATTGCGTTGCTTGAAGAACGCCCCATCGAAGCTGTTATTAAGACAGCTGTTGAAAATTATTTACGCAATCAAGACTGGATTGCGGAGCGTGTTAAAGCGGCGGTTGCCGCAGCAGATGCAGACCCCAACGGCAAAAAATACACAACAGCCGAAATGCGCACGATGTTGCAGGAGTATGAAGGGTGAGTAATACCAATCCGCTTAAGTTTCTAAAGGAATGCGTCATAAATAAGATAGCTGGACCCCTTATCTGATAAGAAGATGGTAGCAATGATCATCTTCTTATCAGATAAGGGGTCCAGAAAGTTTTAGAAACTTAAGCGGATTGGTATTATTGAGATTCTGGACGTGATTCATACGGCGAGAGAATGGCCGACAGAGTTCCACTAAACCGCCTCCAATTTCGCCTCTTTGCCCGCGTCTCCCGTCAACGCACTCTCAAGATTTTGCGCGAGCTTCTCCATAAACTCTTCCGTCGTCAGCCAGCGTTGGTTTTCGCCCACAAGCGTTGCCAGATCTTTTGTCATCAAGCCGCTCTCAACCGTATCCACACACACTTTTTCCAGTGTCAGCGCAAAGTTTTGCAGGGCGGTGTTGTGGTCAATTTTACCACGATGCCACAAGCCGCGGGTCCATGCAAAAATGGACGCAATCGGGTTGGTGGACGTGGGCTTGCCTTCTTGATGCATCCGATAATGGCGTGTTACCGTGCCGTGTGCCGCTTCTGATTCAATGGTGTTGCCATCGGGCGTGAGGAGTACAGAGGTCATGAGCCCTAGCGAACCAAAGCCCTGCGCCACGCTGTCAGACTGCACATCGCCATCATAGTTTTTGCATGCCCAGACAAAATTACCATCCCACTTCAAGGCACTGGCGACCATGTCATCAATCAGGCGGTGTTCGTAGGTGATGCCTTTGTCGGCGTAAAGATCTTTAAACTCAGCCTCAAAAATTTCTGCAAAAAGGTCTTTGAAACGCCCATCATACTTTTTCAGAATGGTGTTTTTTGTGGACAGATACACAGGCCAGCCGCGTTGCAAGCCATAGTTCAGACATGCACGGGCAAAGCCACGGATGGAATCATCCACGTTATACATCGCCATGGCAATGCCTGCCGCTTTGAAGTCATACACGTGATAGTGAATTTCTTTGTGGGCACTATCTTCAGGGGTAAAGGTGATGGTGAGTTTTCCCGCACCGGGGACGAGGAAATCTGTCGCGCGATATTGATCGCCAAAGGCATGACGACCAATCGCAATGGGGTGCTTCCACCCCGGTACAAGGCGGGGCACGTTGTGGCAGATAATCGGTTCACGGAACACCGTACCGCCCAAAATATTGCGAATAGTCCCGTTGGGGGACTTCCACATTTCTTTCAAGTGAAATTCTTTTACCCGCGCTTCGTCGGGGGTGATGGTGGCGCATTTAATGCCCACGCCGTATTTTTTAATAGCGATAGCCGCATCTACGGTGATTTGATCGTTGGTGGCATCCCGTGATTCAATACCCAAATCGTAATATTTTGTCTTGAGGTCAAGATAGGGGAAAATCAGCTTGTCTTTAATCAACTTCCAGATGACGCGGGTCATTTCATCGCCATCTAAATCAACAACAGGGTTTTCAACTTTGATTTTTTCGAAGGTGGCGATCATTTCTATTTTCCTCGTCTTGAGCTATAATGCGCGTGTTTAGGGCACCTCTAAAAACCCTTTTATCGGGATGAGTGGCTAGGAAAGACTTGCTGAGGAAACGTAAGCGTACATAAAGGTACGTGCGGCTTCCGAGCATTGGCTTGACAACGCC
>JBILKT010000052.1:0-9435 GCA_044376545.1 Alphaproteobacteria bacterium | reverse complement strand
AACGTCCCAAAAATACCTCCATTCAAAGACTCATGCGGAAAGCTCTTATGAACCCAAATTTCCTATTGACTTTGTGTGTTTTCTAATGCGATTGCCCTGAGGGGGAGGCAAACAACGCTGCAAAACGAGGATATGGTAAAAACTTTAAGAACTGAATTTTGGCACTGTGATCAGCACCTCGTTGCCAACCCCGCGATATTCCAGCGAAGGAAAAACACTGCTTTTGGCAATAGCGATGCCGCGACCATTCGGATCTGTGGCGCGTTTCACCGAGAAATCAAGATAGTCATGCCAATCAAACCCCTTGCCCATATCACGAATAGTAATGCAAAAATTATCAGCACGTTTTTCAAATTCTAGTGTGGCGAAGCGATCTTGGTAGGCGGGCATATGCAGGCGGCGTTCAATTTCCTCGTGCCAACGGTCGGTCATGAGCAACTCAACCTTCTCTGCATAGCTAATGCCCAAATTGCCATGCTCAACAGCATTCATCATCAGTTCATTCAAGCCTTGCACTGCTAAGTGAGGATTAGGCAAGCAATGCGCAACAAGATAGGAAAGATTAGACGTTTCTTCCAATGTCCGAAAGCGGAAGCGGCCCTGCTCTAGCAATTTTATCGTGTTTTTTTGTTTGTCTACCTCACTAATTATCTCTTGCTGTTGCAGATATGCTTCAATGGCGGTGCGTACAATCACCATCAGCACATTTTCACTATAAGGTTTAGCAAGATAATAATAAACGCCTGCCGCAATCCCTTCTTCAATTTGCTGAGAACTGGCTGCTGCTGTTTGCATGATAACGGGAATGCTTTTAAAGCGATCGTTTACTTTTAAATGTTTGAGCGTAGTCATCCCATCCATAACGGGCATCATCCGATCCAGCAAAATCAAGCTCACATCGGGGTGCTGTTCTAGGGCTCTGAGTCCCAATTCCCCATTTTCAGCGGTAATCACTGTATATCCAGCGGACTCGAGGTAACACACAATCACATCAAGATTAAACTCTTCATCATCAATGGCTAAGACTTTCAGACTATCGCGCATGCATCATTCTCCTCAGGAATAAATAAACTAAAACGGACTGTATTGGGCTGGATGTTTTCTGCCCAAATTTCCCCCTGATGCGCCTGTAAAATTTCGCGACAAATCGCAAGTCCTAAGCCTGTGGTGCCTGCCATGCTACGGGCGCTAGCGCTTTGAATAAAGCGTTCAAAAATCATTTTTAGGTCCTCTTCAGGGATAAGGGTGCCATTATTTTCAACACTCAACACGAATCCTTCTTTGCCTAAAACAGGGGTATTATTGAGGATAATGGTAATAGTGCCGTGTTCTGCCGAATACCGTATTGCGTTTGACAAAAGATTAACCAGAACTTGCACGAGGCGGTCTGCATCTGCCATGACATTTTTGCGTAACAATTCGTCTTTAACAACAACGGATAACGCTTTTGGTTTCAAAAGAGCATCAAGCTCTTCTAAAGTTTTGTGTAGCAAAGACATCACATCAACGGGGGCAAGATTTATCTGCATTTTGCCTGCCTCTAACTTGGAAAGATCAAGCAGATCATTGATCATGGCAAGCAGGCGCATTCCTGCTGTGTTAATGTTTGTGAGAGATTTTGTGAGACGACTCGTATCCTCCATGCCAATGCTTTTTAGGCCGATATTGGAATAGTTTAAAATTGCATGCATCGGGGTGCGGAGTTCATGAGACATTTGCGACAGAAAATCACTTTTTGCAATATTGGCTGCTTCTGCTTGCTGCTTGGCGATCACAAGGCTATCACTGGCAGTACGAAGTTTCTCGACCATCTGATTGAAACTGTACGTCAGATAGCCCACTTCATTAGGGTGTAATAAATTGGGTGCGTCTATCGGCTGCATTGTGTCTGGAAGACGCTGCATTGCCTCGCGAATTTGCAGCAAAGGATTGATAATAAAACGCAGAGACATCAAACAGATAGCCGTTATAACAACCACGAGCATCACCAAAACAGAAAATTGCATCAAACTTTCTTGTTGTAATGTCTGTTTTAGACTTGTGTAATCAGCGCATAGTTCAAGGGAGCCAAGCACTTCTCGTGTCTTGTGTTCAGGATAATTGGGATTGAGATACAAAATAGGGACGGAAAAAAAGTGTTTATTGCCGATGATGCGCTCGTGAGGGATGAGGGAGCTCTTGTCCTGATGCTTTTTTTGAGAAGCGAGCGATTGCCCGTCGTTAGGGAGGGACTCTGTTTCCCATCGCAACGTATTAATAACCACATTTTTAGGATCTAAAACTCGCGCACCACAAAAAGAGACGTCTCCGTTAAAGGCATTAAGCTGCTCCTCAATTTGCTTGCTATCAAAATTCCAGAGCGCAATGTCGAGTGCTTCCGCCGTGATAAGGGCAAGACGATATTGGGCTGTGGAAAGTTGCTTTTCTGCTTGATGAGCGTAATAATGAATAAAATAACTGCCTGTAACCCCCAACACAATGGTCGACAAAAGAAAAATACTCAGCAAACAGCGCAGCACCAAAGACTTTCTCAACGAGAAAGAATAGGATGAGGTAAAAGAAGAGGTGGCGAGCACTTATTTTTTTCCGTCTTGGTTTTTCCAGTCTTGCAACCCATAACGCTGCAAAATAGCAAGTAACTCACCATTTTCCCGCATGGCTTGTGTTTCTTTTTCAAGAATAGCGGCATATCTGGCGGCGTGTTTATTGTGTGGATCGAAAGCAATAAACAAATCATCTTCGGGTGACAGGGGAAGCTTTCCCGCCTCGACAATTTCCCCAACAAGATTATGTTGTTTGAGACGATAATTCATCACTGCTGTGGCTTCAAGCAACGTACCAATGCGTCCTGCCTGTAATTTTTTAAGATTAACGTCCAATGCATCATTGCCCGCAATAAATTGGATACGTTTTGCATCATTTTTATGACGCGTAATATAGGCATCTAGTGCTTTGTTGTATGTATAGTCGGCTACAAGCCCCAGAGAGACTGTATCTAAAGACTTTACATCAGTATAATGCCACGTGCTCTCCTTGGGGACAAAAAAGGCGTTTTGCATCCAGCCTTGCGAGATAGTGGGAAAGATAAAATCAGGCGCATCACTGCGCGATGCGCCAACAAGAGCAGTATACTTTCCGTCTCTCGTCTCCTGAATCGCGCGTGACCATGGTAGCACCGCGTATTTGAGATCAATATTGTGTTTAGCAAAAGCACGTTGCGCAATATCAACCATGAATCCTTGGTGGTCTGTATTCGGATCGCAATTATAGGGACACCATCTATCCGCAACAAGCGTGATTGTTTCTGCGCGTGCACCTGTCGCAAAAAAACAGAATTGCAGGAATAGCAGGAGTATGAGGGAGGGGAAATAACGCATGGCAACTCTCATTTGTAGCTAATACCAATCCGCTTAAATTTCTAAAGGAACGTATACCGCTCGCACCTCAAGATTTGCACAAACACCTTGCGAGCGGTAAAGCCCGCGCGGCGCTTGAGCGAAACGCTGCACATTCTTCATGTGCAACAGGTATATCGTCAATCAAGTAACTGGTCCAGATTTTTTAGAAACTCAACTCGCCCTACCTTTTATGCAGCGGCACATATTTGCGCGGCTTAGGACCTGTATAGAGCTGGCGTGGACGACCAATCCGTTGGTTCGGATCTTCAATCATTTCTTTCCATTGTGCTGTCCAGCCCACTGTTCTTGCCACCGCAAACAACACGGTAAACATAGAGGTAGGGAAGCCCATAGCGCGCAAAATAATACCAGAATAGAAATCCACGTTCGGATAGAGTTTTTTCTCTACGAAATAGGGATCTTCTAGCGCAATCCGCTCTAATTCCATGGCGAGTTCTAAGAGCGGTTCATCGCGAATGCCCAACGTATCCAAGACTTCGTGACACGTTTTGCGCATTACAGCCGCACGCGGGTCGTAGTTTTTATACACACGATGCCCAAAGCCCATCAAGCGGAAGCCATCATTTTTGTCTTTTGCGCGTTTTACAAACTCAGGGATGCGGTCTTTATGACCAATTTCCGCAAGCATTTTGAGAACGGCTTCATTCGCGCCGCCATGTGCAGGGCCCCAAAGAGAAGCGATCCCTGCCGCAATACAGGCAAACGGGTTTGCCCCTGAAGAACCGGCTAAACGCACCGTACTCGTGGAGGCATTTTGTTCGTGGTCAGCATGAAGAATGAAAATTTTATCCATGGCTTTTGCGAGCACAGGATTCATTTTATATTCTTCACACGGCACGCCGAACGTCATCTGCAGAAAATTTTCTGCGTATTTCAGGTTGTTTTTCGGATACATAAACGGCTGCCCGATGGAATATTTATACGCCATCGCCGCAATGGTTGGCATTTTTGCGAGCAACCGATGCGAGGCGATTTCGCGCTGTTTCGGGTCGTTAATATCTAAGCTATCGTGATAAAACGCGGAGAGAGCCCCCACAACACCGCATAAAACGGCCATGGGGTGGGCATCGCGGCGGAAACCACGAAAGAAGTTAATCAGTTGCTCATGCACCATGGAGTGCATGGTAATCGAGTGCGTGAACGTGCTCTTTTCCTTTTGTGTCGGCAACTCCCCATGGAGCAGCAAATAACACACTTCCATGAAATCGCTGTGATCTGCTAATTCTTCAATGGCATAGCCACGGTGTGACAAAATGCCTTGATCGCCATCAATATAGGTCAGTCCTGATTCGCAGCTGCCTGTTGAGCCAAAGCCGGGGTCATAGGTAAAATACCCTGTTTCGGCATACAATTTACGAATGTCAATAACATCAGGGCCTTGCGTCCCGTGCAACAAAGGAAACTCAACCTGCTTGCCAGATTGATTATCAATAAGGGTGACGGAAGCAGGTCTGCTTTCGTTTGCAATTACAGATTGTGTTTTTGACATTATACTCTCCTGTTTAGGGTATTCTTTTCATTACTAGAGTAAAAAAATAAATACTTTCTAAAAAGGATACGCCTCATGGAATAATAATCAAGAGCACGGCATAAAAAATACTGCACTGCAGCATTTTTACCATTATGGTAATGCTTGAAGCTTTTTCGCAATATCTTGTGCCGGCGCCTCGATAGGGAATAGCGTAAGACTTTTGCCGTCTTTGCCCAAAAGATAGATAAAAACAGAGTGATCAACTTCGTAATCATCTGCTTTTGCTGCTGTTTCTGGCTTTTGCTGTTGTGCCGCATACACTTTAAACAATTTTTCAACAGCCGTGATTGCTGCTTGATCGCCCGTGAGGGATATCAACGGCATGGTGAAGGCTTTGTTGTATTCCTTCAACACAGCGGGGGTGTCGCGTGCTGGGTCAACGCTGATGAAAATCGGCACAATACTGGCTTTTTTCGGGGCATCCAGAGCATCATAGGACTGATTCAACTTTTGCAACGCAAGGGGGCATTCATCAGGGCAGTGTGTAAAGCCAAAAAATATTACAGGGTATTTTCCGCGCAAAGACTTGCTATCAAAGGGTTTTCCATCTTGATCCGTGAGGGTAAAATCACCGCCAACAGCAGGCGCAATCACCTCTGTTGGGGCAGCCGCCGCTGTCTCTTGTGGCGCTATTGGGGGTATTAGTTTGATAGGATTTTCTTTAAAATACAGGATGCCTGCATACACCAAAGCGCCCGCGACAACCCCTTTCCAAAGGATGGGACGTAAATTTTTCATGGTCGTACTCCTTGATTTTGTTAACCATTCCTTTACATCATTGATATGATTTTTTCAAATGCTGTTTTTTGGATGAGGCAAGATCTGCGATTGGCAGACAATCCCGCGCTTATGGCCGCGTTGGAAGAGAGCAAGTCTCTTATTTTACTCTATATGCTGGAAGAAGATCCCGTCATTCGTCCGCGCGGTGCAGCCAGCAAATGGTGGCTGCATCATGGCTTGAAATCCTTGCAAACTGCCATTCTTGAGAAGGGAGGTGCGCTGATTATCAGAAAAGGGGTAGTAAAAGAGAGTATTCCTGCATTTTTAGAAGAGGTAAAAGCGGATGCAATCTTCTGGAACCGTTGCTACGAGCCAGCGATGATAGATCGGGATACACATCTTAAAACAACGTTGCAAAACAAAAAAATCACCGTAAAAACCTTCAAGAGTGCGCTTCTCCACGAACCATGGACGATAAAAACGTACAGTGTTTTTACGCCCTATTGGAAAAAGCTCCAAGACCAGCCAATTCCGAGCCCCTTAGCCGCTCCCGATTTTTTGACAAAAACACAGAATTTTCTTTTTTCTGAAAAGCTCGAAGACCTAGACTTGCTGCCCGTTTCGCCAGATTGGGCAGGGGGGCTTCGTGACACGTGGGATGTCTCAGAAGCCGCAGCAATCAACCGTCTTGACAGATTTCTAGCAGAAAAAATTTCTTTTTATGCGGAAGAACGCGACCGCCCTGACACATTTTCCACCTCGAAACTCTCGCCTTTCCTTGCTTTGGGGCTGATTTCTCCGCGCCAAATATGGGATAAAAGCCATCAAGAAATTGCCCTTAACCCCAGCAAAAAAACCGCTATTGACAAATTTTTGAGTGAAGTTGGCTGGCGCGAGTTCAGCTATCACCTGCTATTTCATTTCCCCACGCTGCCCGACAAAAATCTCCGTAAAAATTTCGATGCCTTTCCGTGGCAACCAGACCCCATCGCCCTCAAGGCTTGGCAACAGGGCAAAACGGGCTACCCTATTATTGATGCGGGGATGCGCGAGTTGTGGCACACAGGCTGGATGCATAATCGGGTGCGCATGCTGGTTGCGTCCTTCCTTATTAAGCACTTACTTATCCCGTGGCAACAAGGCGAGGCATGGTTTTGGGACACGCTGGTGGATGCCGATCTTGCGAGTAATAGTGCCAGTTGGCAGTGGGTTGCGGGCTGTGGTGCAGATGCCGCCCCCTATTTCCGTATTTTTAACCCAATAACCCAAGCACAAAAATTTGACCCCGAAGGACTGTATGTCAAAAAATGGGTGCCAGAACTTCGAAAACTCCCCGCCCCGCAACTGCATGAACCGTGGAATTGCAGCATTTCTGTTTTAAAAGAGGCAGACGT
This sequence comes from Alphaproteobacteria bacterium, assembly GCA_044376545.1. Lineage (GTDB taxonomy): Bacteria > Pseudomonadota > Alphaproteobacteria > JAJTHO01 > CANGXP01 > CANGXP01. The sequence continues at coordinate 2,371 of JBILKT010000052.1, read as the reverse complement.
GCGACTGGGCAAGGATTATCCCCTGCCGCTGATTAACCACAAAACCGCACGGGACAGAGCCCTTGCTGCGTTTGCGCAGATAAAAGGGAATACCAATCCTCTTTGAAATCCAAAGGAAAAATGGACCCCAGCCGGAGTTTATCCTCGCGAAGGCGGGGGCCAGAAAATTTTAGAAACTTAAGCGGATTGGCATTACTTACAGCCCAGACGATGCCATCACCGCCGCAGAGAGTAGCGGGCGTGAGGGGGAGTTGGTTAGATTGTTGCCGCTACTGCATTCCGAGCTTGCATCGCAGCAGCAAAAGATAGTTGAACGTGATTTCTTATGCTTGGATTCTTTAACTCCGCAACTTTAAGCAATTCCTCACTAAACGTTCCCCTGATATCAGCCACATCAGCTTCAGTACGAGCAAGTACAAAATATTCTGTCGCAATATCAAGTATTTGCTTACCACTATTCAGTTGTTTTTGCATCTGGTGTGCGGCAGTAGCCTGTACTATCAACTCGTTTGCGTTTGCTCCTAACAAATCTGCTATGTTTTGCCCCATCGTTCCTACAGCAATACGCTGCTCTACAGTAGTGCCGTTTTGCCCCACCACACATGGTGGCAAATATGCTTCCAATTTTGCGCCCAATGCTGCCAGTGCGGCAAATTTTTTCTCGCCCTTAAAGTCTCCCGCGATGAATTCGTTCCAAAGCGGATTTGGGTTGTAGTTAGTTCGAGGGTTGTAGTTAGGGGTTACCGCCGCCGTCACCGCCATTTTAATATCTGTAATAGCAACGTCTACACGCCCTTCTATTTCTTGAGCATCTAGCCCAGGGAACATTAATTCATCCCACGCCGCAATCTTATCAGGATCATTTCTTTGTGCCGTGTCCGTACCCATCGCAATAAGATCTTCAACAGACCCAATAATGGGGTAGACGTTGGTTTGAGTAGGATCTCTCTCAATCAATGTTTTTAGTTCTGCTGGCACAGGACCACCATTGCGTACTTCCAGTTGAAAGTCTGGATCGGCAGCAGGATTATTGTTATTTGCTGGGAGGCTACTATTTGTTGGAAGTACAGAATTAGAAGCACTTGCAGCGGAGTTTTGGGCAAGCTCTTGTAGTCTCCGCTCATACTCTGCCAGTTGCTGCTGTAATCGAGCAATCTCCCCTGTTGAGTCTTCTACTAAAGCATTTTCTGTCGTAGAGTTGTTAGCATCCTGTAATGGCGATAATGACGCAGCTTCATCAGCATATTTTTGAACAGTTTTTACGCCCATAATCTTATCTTCTTCCGCATCGACACCTCTGAAGTATCCGTTGAGAGCACGTGTTCCCAACGTCAGAATACCAGTACCAAGAGCAGTTGCACCAACACCCCCAGCGATTGATCCAGCAATAGTAGAAGCAGTCCCTGCTAACACACCTGTGGAGGCAACCGTCGATGCTGTAGCAGCCGTTCCAAACCAAAAACCCATAACAGTAGTAGCACCAGACGCACCCAAAACTGCACTAGCTATAAACGATCCGCCAACAGCGATAACACCTAAACATGCAACAGCAATAGCTGCTCTTTTTGCAAAAACAACAGCAGAATTTGCATCATTTTTAATGCTTTGAACTGCGCCCCCCCAACCACTCGTTGTTTTATTGTCGGAGTGTAATCGCTTCATTTCACCTTGCGCTTGTTGAGTACCACGCTCAAGATTTCTTGACGCTCTCATCTTACGTTGTTCTTCTATATCTTCATCAGAGTAACCATAAAGAACCCGAGGGTCTACAATCGTTGCTGGCATATTCATATCCTTCTCAAAAGCTTTGTCGCATCTAAAACAGGTTAATTATCTTTTTACAAATTAAGTATCTCAAAAATTTTATCTACTGTCAAGGGGTAGATGGAAATAAAATTTCAAACATAGTGTATTTTGCATTATCGCCCCAAGCCAACAATATGTTGGTGTAAGTTATAAGCAGCTAGCGTATGTGCATCCATGGGGGGGACAGGCGCAAGCTGCAGCGCGGCGTGTGCCGCTGCTGTGTGCCCTACTACTCCATGTGTTGCGGCTGTCGTTGCCGCCGTATGCGTTGCAACAGCGGCAGTGGTGTTTGTTGCGGTGGTGGCGACTGTGGCTGTATTAAGAGCCGCCTGCCCCCCCCATCCTGCACCCTGCAGAATAGGTCCAAAGAAAGCCACCGCGCTCATGTATATTCCATTCAAACCATTAACGATTGAAGCCATATAAATATTCCCAAATGCATTCAAAGCACCATAATTCGCCGCATTAGTAGGGATAGCTTGAAGTGCGAACATCATATTGCCGCCAATTGCAGCAGCCGCAGGACTAGCAAAAATCGCCATAACTCCTGTTATTACAAGACCTA
>JBILKT010000051.1:0-9443 GCA_044376545.1 Alphaproteobacteria bacterium | reverse complement strand
TTTTTGACCTCAAAAACTGGAAAATAGCACTCAGGCAAAAAATAAAATCATTCAAAATCAGTGTTTTGTGTCATTATAGGGGGGCTGGGTAGTTACTTATTTTTTGCATTTTCTTGCTATAGTGCCTTTGTGAACGAGGTATTATGCCCAAAAAATTACAATCCCCAAAACATGCAAAGGCTTGGCCGGAAGCTTTTGTCTCGGATGCAAGTATTGCGGTTGCTGTTTCCCGAGCGGTTGCCAAGGGACAACTGCGCAAATTGGCACCGCGTCTTTACACCAGCAACCTGACCGATGCGCCAGAAGCCATCATTCGCCGCAATCTGTGGCCGATTGTCGGTGGTCTGGTGCCGGACGGGCTGATTGCCGACCGAACAGCACTGGAAAATGGCCCTGCCAGTGATGGCTCCCTATTTTTGGTGTCTGCCGACCGATTCCGAGACATTCCCTTACCAGGGATTACGATAAAGGTACGTCAAGGGACACCACCACTGGAGAGTGACCGTCCGTTTATCGGCGGTTTGCGCCTGAGTTCAACCGCTCGAGCCTACCTCGACAACATGGCACTCACCAAAACCCGACAGGGACAGGCAGCACGCACGTTAGATAAGGCCGAGATTGAACAGCGCCTTGAGACAGTCTTGCGGCTGGGCGGCGTCGATGCGCTTAATCGTCTGCGGGATGATGCGCGGCTGCTCGCCCCGTTGTTGGATCGTGAAACCGAGATGGGTAAGCTGGATAAATTGATCGGCGGCCTGCTTGGTACCCGCGAGGCGATGTTGTCCAGCCCCGTGGCACGCGCACGGCAGGCAGGATTGCCGTATGATCCAGCCCGTCTATCTCTTTTTGAGTCCTTGCATAAAGCTTTACGGGCGTGGCCGTTGTTACCGCGTCCAGCACCACCGCGCACCCCTTCACAGTCCGCCGTTTTTGCTTTTTTTGAAGCCTATTTTTCCAACTTCATCGAAGGCACTGAGTTTGCCGTTGAGGAAGCGATGGGGATTGTCTTTGAGGGTCGCATTCCCGAATCGCGTCCTGCTGATGCCCACGATGTTCTTGGCACCTATCGTTTGGCGATTGACGTAAGTGATAACGGAAAAACGCCAAAAACACCCGAAGCGTTTATCGACACTTTGCGTCACCGCCATGCAGGCATCATGGCAGGCCGACCCGACGTTGGGCCAAGGGAGTTCAAGCGCACGGGCAACCGCGCAGGCGGCGTGGTGTTTGTTGCGCCAGAGCTGGTGACGGGCACATTGTATCAAGGATTTGCGTTGTACCAAAGTCTGGAAACGCCCCTAGGGCGCGCTATTTTCATGATGTTTCTGGTGGCGGAAGTCCACCCCTTCACCGATGGCAATGGCAGGGCGATTGCATTAGAAAAAATAACCAATTGAAAAATAATGGTTTTTCAGAATTTCAACATTAAAGCCTATCGCGTAACGTATTGTTTTTAAAGGAATAAAATTTCTAATGCGATTGCCCTGATGGCAATGGCCGTACTGCCCGCCTGATGATGAACGCTGAACTATCCGCCGCTGGGGAAGAACGAATCATTATTCCCACCGTCTATCGCAACAATTACCTTGCGGCGCTATCGGCGTTGTCGCATCACGCCCATCCTGAGCCGCTGATTCGCACGCTGGATTTTGCGCATAAATGGACGGCGGCCCTGCGTATTGATGACCTTGAGCATGCCCGCGCCAAGATGACCACGTGCAATGCTTTTATGAACCCTAACCGCGCTGATGAAATGGGGATTCGTTTGATGCTGCCTTCACATAGATAGGGGGCTGTTTATTGGATGATAACCGCCCATAACCTACGAACGACCCCCGCAATCCTGCAAAACTAACTTTTCTTTAACATTGACGGCGAAAATCAATTTCCCAGATTTCGGGTGGTTGCGGCTAGAAGCGAAATTCTTCGTAAGTTTTGTTTTTATTGGATTTTACGCTGCGAGGTGCGGCTGATTGCTTTGTGGATGTATAATTGTGAAGCGGTGGCAAGATTTCACACGAAAAACGGCTCGCAATGAAAATGGTACTACGTAATGCCCCAATGGCATAACCGCTTCTGTTGCTGCATTGCTTAATCTTTCTTCTTGCTCGCGACAGGCTTCCTTGGCGAGGCCAACACGCGCTTTACTTCCGCATCCAGTTCTTCTGCCGCCACTGCATCATCAAGCAGGCGTTGCTGTTCTTGATATTTGGTGAATTCAGTTTCTGCCAGTGCATCGGCGTTTTGTTTGGAAACACGCCCCAGACCCTGCAGAATATCCATGTCGTTGAGGCGCAGAAAATCATCCAGTTTGGCCGCCCAATCGGCCATGGTCATTTGTTTGCGGCGGCGGGCTTGCAGTTCAGCAAACTCAAGATACTGGTTCACAATCAGGTGCAACAGTTGCAGTTCATCTTGCGAGAGGTAATTCTTGGCAGCCGTCACATCGCCCTTTTGTGGCTTTTTGCCCTTCCAGGAGGTTAGCCCCATGTTTGGTTTGCTGGAATCCGCACGGGATGCAATCATTTCAGGAGCGGTTTTTCCATGCACAGCCCAGTGCAGTTTGTTTTGCACCAGTTGAAAGAATTGCTGCGTGATGTCGGCGGAGGCGTTATAATCAATGCTGCACTCTTTATAGATATCCTTAATTTTCTGGTAAAAATTGCGCTCTGAGGCACGGATGGTACGGATGCGTTCAATCAGCTCATCGAAATAATCCGTAGCCGTGCGCCCTTCGGCTAGGCGTTTGTCATCCAGCGTAAAGCCTTTAACAATATATTCACGCAAGCGCGACGTTGCCCACTGGCGAAACTGTGTACCGCGCAGGGATTTGACGCGGTATCCAACGGAGATGATCACATCGAGGTTATAATATTCTAGATCGCGTTCAACCTGCCGTGTTCCCTCAGTTTGAACTGTCCGGAATTTCCGGACAGTTGTCTCTCGTGGCTGCTCTCCCTCGTCATAAATATTTGAGATATGCTCAGAAATGGTGCGTTTGTCTTTGTCAAACAACAGCCCCATTTGCGCTTGCGTCAGCCATACCGTTTCATTCACCAGCCGCACATCAATGCGGGCAGTGCCATCTTCGGTGGTGTAGAGGAGGATTTCGGATTCCATCTTATTCTTTCCCAACTTTAACCCAAAACACGGTGTCCTTTAACGGCTACTACCGTTCCTTTAAGCGTCATCAACTTGCGCTGGCTGGCGGGAAGGGCATAGGCATAATACTTGGCATGGTATTCTGTGATCATTCATCACCAACATGCTTTTGTTTTTGCTGCTCCACCCAATTGACAGTATCTGTTTTAGAAAAGCGCCACGAACCACCCACCTTGAACGCGGGGATCGTGCCTTCTGCCGCCAGTTTATAGACGGTTTTTTCTTTCAGCTTCAGGTATGTCGCAACTTCCCTAATGGTGATAATGTCTGATTCCATTTTTTTCGCTTTTGCCGTCCAATTACTCAGGTGAGAGCAAAATTGAAAATATAGAAAAAACGTCTTTTTGCAAGCTAAGTTTGGCAAAATCTGCAACCGTGGGTGTGTATTTGCAGCGGGCTAAAACCCTCAAAATCAGATGATTTCCATCATCCGCCCCTGCGGGTCAAAATCAGCACACTCAAATTGCCGTTGGCGGCTTGGATAGCCTGATTGATTCGAGATTACCCGTGTTGCGCCTATCATTTGGTCATCGCACTCGTGGGTATGACCATACACCCAGAGGGCGGGTTGATAGCGTTCGATGAGTGGTCGCATATCCAATGAGTTGTATGCTGGCCAGATGGGGCTGTTTTTGAATTTTGTATTGGGATTGATAACGGGTGCATGGTGACTGATAACAACTCGGATGCCGATTTCCCCATTGTCAAACCATGCGGTGAGCTTGTCCTTATAAACTTTGTGAAAATCAAGCGTTGCTGTTGGTGTAAGGCGACATCCATCTGCCAGAGAAATCATGGTGTAATCATTCATCTGCTGTTGTGCGGTGAACATGGCTAAGGGGTTGCCGCCATCAAAATTCGTCCACATGGTGCCACCAAAGAAGTGTATGCCGTCAATACGCACGCTTTCATCCAGCAGCAGCGTCACATTAGGATGTTTGTTGGCCAGCCACTGCCTAAAATCCCTGTCTTCTCGAAGTATCGGACGGCGGGTGTAGTATTCATGATTGCCCATGACATACAGCACTGGCTTGTGCCAATCTTGCAGAAAGTAGCTGAGCGGTGTGTAATCCCGACACGTAATAATGTCACCCGCGAGAATCATCACGTCAGCATCCGAATCAGCAGGCGGTCTAAAATCCGTACCAAACTCAAGATGTAAGTCGCTGTAGGAAATAATCTTCACTGTCTTCTTCTCCATTCTTTTGTTTCCTCTGCACACCAGCCAACCAATCTGAAGCTATTGGAAGACTGGCGCACAACTCTTTCTCGCCACTCATCCAGATGAAAAGCAGCGGTCGACAGACCCTATAACGGTCTGCCTGGTGGGCTCCGAACGGGTTCGCCGCCATTCCCACCACCGTGCTTGCTCCATGCCTGAGAAAATTCCCCAGACGGCTTCTCCCACGGCCCCGGCGCTTATGGATCCCGGTCTCCGTCAGGCAGGACGGCGCGTTGGCAGCCTGTCCAAGCCCCTCGCTTCAGTTACGCCGCTTCCCCAGTGCCAAGCGACGTAATCTCGGTAACTTTTTGAAATTCTGCCAACATCGCAGGGTGATGCTGCGCCATATAACGAACAACGCGGGCATTGCCCAACAATGAGCCGAGGTATCCCTTGGCAAGCGTTAGATTCAGCACATCAGTGCCGTAATTCTCCTCAATCAATTGATATTCGCGTTGTAGGGAGGCCATTTCACTCTCCATACGCGCCATTTGCTCTTCGCTTAGCTCTTTGATATTTTTTGGCTTCTCTGGGTGTGCCATCTGCTCCCGTGGCGTTGCGGCCAGCAAAGCTCTTGCATAGGAGGTCGAGTAAACACCCGCATCCATCATCAAGGTCACAGCTTCTATCTGACGATAGGGCTTCATACGGCGTAATGTCGGAAAAACACCAACAGCGACCATTCTATCTTTGAGCATCTCAACAACCTCGGGACATATCCCATCCAACAGATGCTGTTTGCTGATGATGCTCTTCACATTGAGATTGAGTGCTTTGGCAATCTTGTCTTGCGGCACGTTGCGTTCAATGGCACGCAGAATCATGCGGTGTTCTTGGATCGGCGCAATGCGGTTAACATGCTTATTGTAGGTAAATCCTTCGTCGTCCGTGGATACCAGACAGGAAACATCTAGAATACCAAGCTCTTTGAGGGCTGCTAAACGCAAATGCCCGTCTAATAAGATGTACCGTTCTCGGCTTTTACCATCGGGCGCAACCACCAATGGTTCGATGATGCCAATTTCTTGGATTGAGGAACGTATTTGCTTGTATTTGGTGCTCGTTAACAAATGTTTGGCAACAACTTTTACGGGAATAATCCGTTCAAGCGTGAGCGTGACCATAACGGTGTCGAATCCCAAGGCGATATTTTTGCTTGAGGACGGGTGTACAGTTGAATCACTCATTTTTTTGCCTCCAATAATGCTGCGAGTTGCTTCGGCATCGTTGTAAGCCCTTCATTTTCTAATAGTAGGGCGAAGTGATCCTCAACGAGGAGGCGCCGCAGTGCTTCACTGATGAACAACATGCGGTTGCTGACGATATCGGCCTTACGTGCCAGAAGCTTTTTTCGATCAACCTCTTTTTGGTAAACCTTAAGGACATCCTGTACAGATGTTAAACCTGCATTTTTACGGCGCCCACTTTTGGGATTAGGAGCGGATAGGCTTTTACCGCGAGCCTTGCGCACTTCCAGCAGCTTCTTTACCGCTTTAAACTTACTGCCACGCAGTTGATTGCTCTCATAGGCTTCTTGCAGCGCTCGTTGTTCATCGTTAGGCGCATTAACGATAGAAACAGCGATGGTTACGGGAATTTGACCTGTCTCTACCGCAACAAGCAGCCGCTCTTCCCCGCGCTTCAAGAGATCAAGGATTGCATAAACATAACTGTCGGTCATCCCTGTTTTTTGAGCAATAGCTTGGCCATCATAGCCTTTTTGTTGGAGCACCTCAATCCCGTGCAGGAGATCAAGTGGGCGTTGCTGTCGCCGTGCAAGATTCTCAACCAAGCTCATGATCAATGCTTCTTCCTCATTGGCATTAATGATAATCGCGGGTATTTCTGTTTGACCACAGGCTTGAAAAGCCTCGATTCTGCCCTGACCACACACAAGATCGTATTGCTTGCCTTTTATCCCCGTATGGGAACGGCGCACTGTAATTGGCTTTTTAAGACCAACTTTGCTGATGTTTTCCGTAATGCCCAAAAATATCTTCTGGTTGCGCACACGAGGATTCAAGATATGAATCTGGTCGATAGGGATCATGCTAACAATTTGAGATTGTGATGTTGTCATATGGCCTCCCTAATGGTGACACGTTCGGTAAGCAGAAAGAATGCCTCCAAATCGTCAAAGCGGAACGCATCAAGCGCAAGACCGTTGTCTTCCGCCAAACGAAGCTGGGGGTTTTCCATATCCAGCGCAGGTAACAGGTAATAATCTAGGGGCTGCTGGTTGTTGGCATCCATGCGCACTGCAATCGTCAGATCTGGTACAAGCGCCGTATCAAGATAGATTTTCCAGCGATAAGATCCTGCTTTGGTTTGCAAGCAACGACATACCACGAGGGAGACATTGATTTCACCGTTGACGCGCAGTATGTCGGAAACAGGATCGCGCACCGCCGTTGCGCCCAATGCCTCAATCTTTGCTACCGTTTGCTGGATAATATCTGCATGCAGTTTTCGGAGCTGACGATTGATTTCAATGTACTGGTAGTCACGGTCGGGCTCATAGCCAATCAGCCGATATGCCCGTATCAGGCTGCCGAAGCGATGCTGATAGGCACTGCTGGACGGCATATCCTCCTCTTCATCAATCAAAATGCCAGACAGACACCCTTGCCGCTGTTGTAATCCACGCAGTTTATCCAGCATCTCTACATCGGAAAAACGACGATTACGTTCTCGAATGATACCCTGCGCGGTATAGAAATAGCGAGGCTCGACAACCGCTTCGAATACGCTGTTGGCTCGAACCCACATATCGGGTGTATTGACCACCCGCCGAGCCTTCAGTTTAAAGGAGATGCGGTTGAAGACGTTGTTGCCGATGTATTTTTCGTTGGTCAAAACTTGATGCACTGTACCGCGTGACCAAGGGCGTCCTAAATCGGTACAAAGACCCCGCTGATTCAACTGCGCGGCGATGACGCTTTCCTGCAAACCATCTTCTGTGAAGGCACGGTAGATCCACTGTACAACTTCGCGCTCCTCTGCTGGCCCTGGGGTTAGAATGACGCGATCCGTTTGCAGACTTTTATGTTCTCCAGTTTTTAGTTCGCCTTTCGGCTCACCATGTTCATCGATTAACATCCGCCGCAGCCCATAGCCCGCAGCACCGCCCTGACGGTAACCCAGTTCAATCAACCGACATTGCCCCGCAAACACTTTGCCCGATAGTTCACGACTGTATTCCGCTGCCATGGCCCGTTTGACGCCTTTAACGATGGTGGATACAGGGCTGCCATCGTTTTCAAACTGCTCGGCCACATATTCAACACCAATGCCCGCACGGCGGCAGATGTATTCGTAATACGCACTTTCATCGGTATCCTGAAACCGCCCCCAACGGGTCACATCTAGAACCAGTATGGTTGAGAATTCTGTTTGTTTTGCTTGAACATCTTCAATCAAGTTTTTAAGGGCATCGCGCCCGTCCATTTTTAATCCGCTTTTGCCTTCATCGGCATAGGTCGTGATGATGTCAAGATTGCGGCGGGCAGCATATTCCTTAATGGCATCGGCCTGATTTTCGGTCGAATACTTTTGATGATCGGTAGACATGCGCACATACATCGCCGCCTTGGTGGGGTTGTTTGTTTCTTGTGGGTTACCATTTGGCGGCGTGAAAGTGCTCTGCACCGTTAGTTCCTATCATCATAACATCTCCGGCATTCACTGACGCCAAAAGCATTAGTGCTCCTCCGCTTACTGTAGCAAAAGGAACACACTGATGTCTTTAACGAAAAAGTACCAAGAATTTCCCAAAAAGATTAATGATGAAACAGTGGCAAAAGCGGTCGCAAATGCACTGCGCCAAGCCCATGAAAATACCCCCTCCAGCATCAAGAAAATAGGGCGGGTGACAGGGGCAAATCTCCGCACCGTTGGCAACTGGTATCGTGGCCAGAATGCGCCAAAATCAACGCATTTATTGCTGCTTGCCAACCACTATCCAGCGGTGTTGCAAGCACTGTTTACGTTGCTGGATTTGGATGCTTTTTGGCAATTGTCTCAACAGCAAAAATCAACGGCTAAAAAGATGCTGTCAACGCCAAAATCACTTGATGCGTTAACCATTTATACCTCAAAATTTGTCCCTATAAACGTCAGTCTCGATCCAGAAATTTCTGTATCATTGAACTAGCGGCAATTATGGTTCTTGGGGCAATTGCAACAGGATACTCCGAAAAAGGCCGATGACATAGCCCAAGTCTGGAGCGTTACCAGCAAAACCGCCAAACGCGATGTTGCAGGACTGGTGCGAGCGGGGTTGGTGAAGTTTTTTGGAGCAAATAGGAATGGGGTGTATATGGTGGAGAAATAGGCAACATAAGTCACAACCTATAGTGTGCTTGTAAAGACAGTGGCACGCCTATTTCTTAGCGTGCCACCTTACATCTTGTCTTAAGTATTCACCGCTCTACGTTGCCGGAACTGATAAATACTATCCGGTTGCCCAACAACAGGCGCTGGCGTGCCCGTTTCCCTATATTCCTGCTCCACAATAGTGGACACTTCCGCGATACGATCAGCTGCAAGCTCCAATCGAATGCGGCGCATGCAGTCGATCATCCCCTCAATCATTACGGCATCATTGATAGGCAGTGATTTATCGGCGCCTTCCTGTTCTTGCATTTCCTCAAAACTGATGAGCAAGGTGTGACAGATTTTGCTGAGGCCATGCGGATCGATACTGCTGAAGTTCAGGAGGTATTCTTTGGAAGCCGTATGGGTGATAATTTGCCGTAGGGTATTGGCCATAGCGTGGGCAATATGACCAGGGCGCAAGTCGGATAGGAAGATGCTGTCTTTTTCGGTGCCTTTGTGCAGGTTGGTCATTAAAAGGTGGCACAAGTTATCGAGTTCAAGCGCGTTTAGAACACCGAATTGGCATACGAATGTTTGAAGCTGTTGTCGCTGCATAGTGAGTCTCCCTTGTTGAATTGTTGAAGATTTACAATTCATAGTTGCCTGAAAAGGGGATTTCAATCAAAGATAACAGATGGTTAGCAGGGTGCATACATGACAATAGCGTTTGAACTTCACAAGG
>JBILKT010000209.1:0-2911 GCA_044376545.1 Alphaproteobacteria bacterium | reverse complement strand
TGTGGGCAGCTGTGGTACCCGTTCGTACAATTGACCAATTGCGTAGCACAAAATCTTGGCAACAGGCTTTAATCCACCACGTTGCATACGTGGAAAAACGGACATCTTTGCTCAGCTCGAAGCGATTGGCTGCTTGCAATAGACCCAAATGCCCTTCTTGAATGAGGTCGCTTAACGGCAAACCGTAGGGTCGGAACTTTTGCACAATACTGATAACAAGGCGTGAGTGGGCGTTGATAAGATACTCCAACGCTTTTGCATCCTGCTGTTGCTGCCATGCGCTAATATAGGCATATTCTTGATCTTTTGATAAAAGCTGCTCTTGCATTGCTTGGCGTACAAAAGATTTTGTGCCAGCAGGCGTTTGTGTTTCTTGCGTAAAAGCCATGACTCTATACCGGGCACCTCTAAAAACCCTTTTATCGGGATGAGTGGCTAGGAAAGACAATGCGAGGAAACGTAAGTGTACATAAGGGTACGTGCGGCTTCCGAGCATTGACTTGACAACGCCAATCGCCCTAGAAAAGAGGTTTTTAGAACTGCCCTACCCTTTGTTGCTGATTACAGGGTGTATACGCTGTCAGTGGGAAAATGGATCACTACATAAAAAACGGGCGTGTAAGGGAGGAAGTCCTCGACACGCCCGTATTGTTTTGCAAGGGACTAAGGCTAATATGCTTCAGTCACTTTGTCATTCTCCCCGAGACGCACATACACAATATGTCCGCTATCAGCGGGTGGCTTCTGATTTTCCGATAATATAGAAAGCCAAAAGCCGTGCTGGCGAGCAATCATATCAGCGTCTAATACCAATTCACTTTAAAAACTAAAGGAACTGGGCCCCTGCCTTCGCAGGGGATTCGTCCTGAGTGAGTGCGTTCTCCGAGCGAATCCCCTGCGCAGGCAGGGGCCCAGAAAGTTTTAGAAATTTAATGGGGTTGGTATAATAACTTCTTGTTAAGAAACAGTTTAACGAGCTCTTCTCTGTGCATATTCGTTTTTTGTTTTTCTAAAATTACAACAATAATCAGGAAGTGATTACACCTGACATCCCCGAAGGAATATCTGCATCGTTCAAAAAACGCCGCTCCAAATTACTATATTTGCAATTAATATATATATATATTTGTCAAGATTTATTTTTATTATTATAAGAAAATTTGTGCCGTAAAAATCCTAGACACCTCCCCTTATTTCATGCCATGAAAACAGCATGACAACGCCCTCAAAACAAGACTTCGCCGCCGCCCGCACCCTCGTTGCTGGCATCCACCAGCAACTCACCGCCGTGCGCCATGAAATAGCCCAGCATGTGTATGGGCAGGAAGAGGTCATCACCCAAACGCTGTTGGGCATTCTTGCAGGCGGGCATGTGCTCCTGAAAGGCGTTCCAGGGCTTGCGAAAACCACCTTGGTAACGGTGTTAGGCACAGTGTTGGGGCTAGAGCACAACCGCATTCAATGCACCCCTGATTTGATGCCCAGTGATATTTTGGGTGCAGAAGTGGTGGAACAAGACACATCGGGCAAACGCGCTTTCCGCCTGATTAAGGGGGCGGTTTTCACACAATTATTGATGGCCGATGAAATTAACCGCGCCAGCCCCAAAACCCAATCTGCGTTGCTGCAAGCCATGCAAGAACAGCAGGTGACGTTAGCAGGCACCACCTATCCCCTGCCCCGCCCGTTCCACGTGCTCGCCACCTTAAATCCGCTGGAACACGAGGGGACGTATCCCTTACCCGAAGCGCAACTTGACCGCTTTTTGCTGGAAATTATTCTCACCTACCCCACCGCCGCCATTGAGCGCGAAATTGCCCTGAAGACCACAGGCATGCAGCAAACACCGCCTGTTGCAAAATTTTCCCCCGCCGCGCTGGAACAAGCGCAAAACTTGGTGCGTGAAATGCCCATCGCCGAGCGCGTTGCCGATGCCGTGATTGCCCTTGTGCAGCACACCCGCCCTGAGCAAAACAACGACCCGTTTATCCAGAAATATGTGCAATATGGTGCAGGTCCTCGTGCCAGCCAAGCGTTGTTGCTCACCACCCGCGCTCATGCCTTGCTGGAAGAGCGTTTTGCACCCTCCCTAGATGATATTGATACACTCGCCTTGCCTGTGTTGCGTCACCGCCTTGGGCTTACCTATCAAGCCCGTGCTGATGGCATCTCCACCGCCGATGTGGTGCAGCACGTTTGGACGGGGTTGCGGCAACACTATGCCTAAAAACTATCACGCCTTGCCTAAATAGTATTTCTTTTTGATGTTGCACACGCGTACTGATGATACTATACCGCTCGCACCTGAAGATCTGCAAATAAATCTTGCGAGCGGTAAAGCCCGCGCGGCGCTTGAGCGAAACGTTGCACATTCTTCATGTGCAACAGGTATCAGGTATAGTGTCGCGTACATGAATTAACGTAGTGTTTTCATGGACGGGGTACTTCCCTAGTGCCTCGCACCTCGCACCTCGCACCTCGTACCTCGTACCTCTTAACAAAATGCCTCCTTTTCCCGACCTCCTTTCCCAAGCACACGCCCTTGCCGCTAGCCTCGGTGATGTCACCCCGTTGCTGAACGCAGCGGCTCACCGCCAACAAGGCGAACAGAATGCAGCGCAACGCGGCGTGGGCTATGATTTTTGGCAATACAGGCAATATGATGCCGCCGACCCCGCCAAAGCGATTGATTGGCGACGCTCCGCACGGGGCGACACCCTTCTCGTTAAGGAATTTGACCACCAACAGCACCCTGTGTGGTATCTGTGGGCGGATGGCGCGGCAACGATGGCGTATTGCTCCCAAAAGAAACTCTCAAAATCTGTTCACGATCTCGCTAGACCGCTAGCGAAAATGCGTGTTACCGAGAACCAGCGCGCAGTGTATTCTTCATACATGAGCACTGGAAGCG